>NZ_JBPVWS010000020.1:0-77845 GCF_053470365.1 Stutzerimonas tianxiuensis
CCTGAACCGCCGTATACGGAACCGTACGTACGGTGGTGTGAGAGGACGGCGGATGTGAATCCGCCTCCTACTCGATTGAGGCAACCGCATTGCTGGACAGTGAGTCGCGGGTTCGATCTGCGGGAGTTGCGACCCATCCGCGGCTTTACTGCACCACGTATTTCAAAATCTCCACGACCTGTTCGGTGGTGGTGGCCCAAGCCATGGCTGCCGCATCGACTTCCTTCAGTGGGTGCACGATGACCTCGTCATGCAGCGTGACATAAGGCTTGCCCAGCGCCGCGCAGTAACCGGCATCAAACGCCGCGTTCCACTGCTTGTACTTGTCGCCAAAACGCACCACCACGAGGTCCGCTTGCTGGATCAATGTCTTGGTGCGGATTGCATTGACCTTGGACGACTTGTGGTCGCGCCAGAACGCATTCGGCTCGGCGCCGAGGCAATCGCCGGAGGCATCGCTGGCTTCGTGATCGGTTACGGCTGAAGTAAATAGCACATCCAATCCGGCTGCAGTGGCGCCACGCTTGATCTGGTCGCGCCAGTCGGTATGAATTTCGCCGGACAGGTAAACGGTGAAGCTCATGAATCCTCCTGAGGGTTTGGGCCATGCTGGGCTTGGCAAAGAGGGGCGAATGGTAGCTCGCTAGGCACCTCAAGGCCAGCCACTGGCGGCAGTTCCGGAGGGTTCATGCTTTGTAATAGGCGTGCTGTTGCGGCGAATATAGCTCTAGGCCGGCGCAACTAGATGCATTCCGCAAAAAGGCTCGTTGAGCGATTAAGCCTGGGAAGCCTCGGCGAGAATGCGGAAGAACACAGTCTCTAGTGATACGGCAGGCTTGACGGTCAGCAGGTGGCCGCCGGTGTTGCCCAGCTGCGCGATGGCAGCCGGCAGCTCGCTTTGTGCAAGCTCGCACTCGAACTCGCCTGGACGAAGCGCGATGCACGCTGGCGTTAGCGACTGATCCGCCTGATAACGCAGAATAAAACAGTCAGCGCGCTCAGCGGCCAGTTCGCGTGGGGAGCGAACAGTGACCAGCTGGCCCTTGTTGATAAAGCCGAAACGGTCGGCAATGCGCTCCACGTCATGTAGGACGTGAGAAGTGAAGAAAATCGCGCCACCTTGTTTCTTGTACTCATTGAGGATCTCGACCACATCCTTACGGCCCACTGGGTCGAGGCCGGACAGCGGCTCGTCGAGGATGAGCAGGCGTGGCTCGACCGCCATGGCGTGAGCCAATGCGACCCGTTGTGCGTTGCCTTTGGATAGTTCGCGCATCCGTCGTTTGCCGGTGCCATCCACGGAGAATCGCTCCAGCCAGTGTAAACACCAGGCATCCGCATCGCTGCGTTTGATGCCGTACATGGACAGGCCCATGCGCAGGATTTCCAGCGGTGTGAACTGGACGTACAGCGCCGGCGCTTCCGGCACATAGGCCATGCCTCGACGGGCTTCGGCCCGGCGCGCATCGGTGCCGTACAACGTCACCTGGCCTTGGTAGTCGTTAATGATGTCCAGCATGATCTTGATGGTCGTGGACTTGCCTGCGCCGTTGGGGCCGACAAAGCCGAACACCTCGCCTTCGGACAGGCTGAAGCTGACATCCCGCACCGCCTGGACCTGCTTGCCCTTGGCTCGGTAGGTATGGCTTACACCCTGAAACTCTACGGCTGCGCTCAAGGCTGTTCCTCCAGTCCGGCAATCTTCAGTTTCTTCAATTCGATATGCTCGTCACGCAGCTCGTAGCCGAGGCGCAAGGGGTCGGTTGGTAGGCTGTCGATCAGGCGCTGTTCGACCAGTTGATCAAGGGACGTCAAAGGCCCATGTGCTTGCTCGTAGCGTCGCTGCGCCTCGCGTAACGCGATCAAGCCCTGCAGCCGGATGACGCGCTTGTCGAGCATGTCGCGTAGCTTGGGGTCGGCTGCGCTGTCTCGCTGTTGAATAAGGTAGTTGAGCGCCAGTCGCTCGTCGGCGAACTGCTCGGCGCGCAGCATCACCGCCAGTTTGCGCATCGCAGCGGCGTTTTGTGGAGAGCGTTCTGCGCCAATGTCCAAAACACGTGCGGCTTCTTCATTGTTGTGTTGGAAGAATGCGAGGTTAATCCCATAGAAGAAGGGTGGGATTTCGTCCCAGAAGCGGCATCCAACGGCCGCACGCAAAACGTCATTGCCTTCTTCCACCGCCCCGCCCCAGGTCAACAACCCGTTTGCTAGGTAGTAGTTGTCTTCGTGGCAGGGGTTAAGCCGGGCGACTTCACGCTGAGCACGAACCAGGTAGCTGGTATCAACTCCGCGGTCATCCATGCCGGTGGCGGCTAGGCGCATGGTTTCGAAATCGGCAGCAAGGAAGCGATCACCGCCGTGCAGCGCGACCAGCAGGGGCGCAGGAATCACCACGCGGTCCGTGAATACCTGTAGCGTAAGCTCCACGGGTTGCTGGGCGCGCCACGCAGCGATTCCGGCGAAGAGGGCAAAACTAAACGCCGCGAACGATAGCGAGCGGAGCGTGCCCATTTCAGGAGAAACGCTTGCGTTGCAGCGCCCAAACCGCCAGCGCCAGCACGCCGAGAGTATAGCTCAGGCTCGACAGCACCAGCCAAGGCCAGTCGAGAGGCAGCAGATCCATCTGGCCATAGAGGGTAATGGCGCGCACATCCATTGCGCCGAGGTCGGGTAGTAGGTAGCTCAGGAGACTGACGCCGGAACGATAACTTTGGGCATCGCTCACTACCGTTACGTTTCGGGTCAGCAGTTCAACAATAGCACCAAACGAACGAGCAATGAGCATAAAGCCGAAGGTACCGATCAATACAAAGCTGGGCGTAGACGCAACCACCGCAAGTAAGGTGGCGACAGCGGTTAGTAGCAGCAAATCTAGGCCGGTGAATGCGATGGTGATTAGGAAATGGGAGCCCAGCGCAACCAGCGTGTTTTGTGCGTAGCTCTGGCTAATCAGCCAGACCAGTACGGCCAATGTACAGGCCAAAACGGCCATGAGGCCGAGCGTTAACGCGGCGACGGCGAGCGCGCGACCCAGCAATAGGATATGGCGGCGGTGCGGGTAGGACAGCGTATTGAAAAAGTAACGTCTATCGAACTCTCGTGACAGAAGCTCTTGGATCAACAGCACGAGGATGAGAGGCAGTAGAAGGCGTATAACCGATAGGCCAATATCCATTGCAACTGTGGCGGGCTGGCGGGGGCTGAAGTGAGCGGACAATAGTGCGGCAATAATCATTACAAGCAGTGTGCCGCTAGCCAACGAGCCAAAATGGGCGCGAAGAGCGAGGCGGAAACCGGTTGCAGTGTGGGACAAATTCAGCATGAGCGAATGTCTAGTTAAGCCGAATGGGACGTAAGGGCCCGATACTAATGGTTGCGCAAGGTGCGCGCCTGCGATTTCGTTTGAATGCAGTTAGAAACTTTATGTTATGTCCATTAGAAGATTGCAGAAAACCCATGCCGAGGCACGAGATTTCGTTCTCATGCGCTTGATTGTGGTTGCTTGTTGAGCTAGAAAGTTAAGATGCGTTGCACGGTACCTTATTTTTTTGCGGATATTAAAGCGTGAATACTGTTCTTGGCGTCTGCTTGGGCGCTGATATCGTTGGATTTGTTTCTGCGCTCATTGAATGCAGGCAGCGCAATTGCGGAAAGTACTCCCACTATTGAGATAACGACCATAACTTCAATAGGCGTGAAAGCGCTTGACTTATTAAGCACGACCAACTACGCGTCACAGAGGTTTACTTCAAAATAACGAGGGGCTGGAAAGCCCCCCGTTTAAGGCGCCTTTAAGGCGTCTTATAAACCTGCGGCCGCCTGCGCTTCGGCTACAGTACTTCCCCCGGTAACACAGTTTGCTGCTGCGGTGCCACTTACACGGCCACCACGAGAACTGGCCGTAAATGCCAGACCGCCTTGTACAGTTGCAGTGCCTTCGGTTGGCGCGGCGGCATCAGCGGCCGCACACCCTGCCGGCGCGTTTGCATCAGTCGGGTCGCAGCTCACAGTTACGTTGCCCTTGCGACCCGTGGGGTGGCATGTCGCTACAGCTATTACGTTATCTGTGATATTGCAAGCATAGGCGCCGAATACGTTATTCGACAGGTTGATAGTTACGTCTTCGGAAAGTAGTGAACAGCCGGCTGTGGTAGCTGGAATGGCTGTGCCGCTAGGGATGGCGCTACCTGCATCGGCAGCAATAACCTGGGTTGTCATCGACAGGCCGGCAACCAGCGCAAAAATTGCTTTTTTCATTCTTTGATCTCCTTAAACGACCCTGTCGCTTAGCGTTGGGCAGCTGTCATTACTGTAATAGCGTTTTTTGCATCGGCATTCGCAGTCGAATCGTTAGCTTTCGCGCGGTATTCATTAAACTGCGGAATGGCGATGGCAGCTAGAATGCCAATGATCGCCACTACGATCATCAGCTCGATCAGGGTGAAACCTTTTTGCTTCTTGATGGACTTCATTGAAAAGCTCCTTTGTTGGTGAGGTCGTTGGACCTGGCGAGATAGGAGCAGCTTCTGTGCCAAGCGGGGATGCATCGTTGCGTTTGACGGTGCAGCTGTGAGGTAGCGCACTTTCTAGAGTGTGCGCGAGACCGTGGACTCTTGCATTGTGTCTCGGAATGGCGATAACCGGTTTCGCGGCGAGGCGCGCCTCCCGCATTTGTCCGTGCCGGGTTGGAAGCGCCGCAGGGTTGGGTTCGATAGGTTGGGTGAGGGTGCTGTTGGTGGAGGTGAGGGGCGGTGGATATAAATATCTATATGTAGAAGTCCCAGGCTTTCTCCGCGATGCGCGTCTCCCACAAGAACTCTCGCTATGCAGGAGCTGGTGCCTGATTAGTAGAACGTTTGGAAGCTAACTTAGCCCTCCAAGTCAGCATGTGACAAAAATTGCCACTTGTTTTCTGTCGGTTTGGCAGTCGTTCGGAACTGCGATATAAGGGCGCCACATCTCTCCAGCCTTGATGGGCAGTTAAATGAACGAAAACGCTCCCCTCGGCGGGCTGGCCCGCCAGCTTGTGCTGGTCGGCCAGCTTGATGAAAAGGTTGCGCTGCAGGCCCAGCAGCAGGCCCAGCGCAACCAGGTGCCGCTGGTTTCCTGGCTGGTGCAGAACAAACTGGTAAAAAGCCGGGCGGTGGCTGAGGTCGCGGGCGAGCAGTTCGGTGTTCCGTACTTCGATCTGACGACGCTGGATAGAGAAGCCCAGCCTCAAGATCTCGTCAGTGAAAAGCTGGTCCGTCAACACCGGGTGCTGCCGCTGCAGCGTCGCGGCAATAAACTGTATGTGGCGGTGTCCGACCCAACCAATCACCAGGCTATCAGTGATATTCAGTTCAATACCGGGCTGTCGGTCGAGTCGGTGCTGGTTGAAGATGACAAGCTGGGTGAGGCTATCGAAAAGCTTTTCGAGTCGGCCAATACGGCGCTGGACGGGCTGTCTGACTCCGATCTGGATGATCTGGATATTGAGGTAGGTGGCGGAGCTGTCCCCAAGGAAGAAGGCGAGCACAACGAGGCGGATGACGCTCCGGTCGTACGCTTCGTCAATAAGATGCTGTTGGATGCTATCAGGCGGGGCTCATCGGACCTGCACTTCGAGCCCTACGAAAAATCCTATCGCGTCCGCTTCCGTACCGATGGTGTCTTGCATGAGGTCGCGAGGCCTCCGGTGCAATTGGTCAGCCGGATCTCGGCGCGCCTCAAGGTGATGGCGGCGCTGGACATTGCCGAGCGGCGCAAACCGCAGGACGGCCGAATCAAGATGAAGGTCTCCAAGACCAAGTCCATCGACTTCCGCGTCAATAGTCTGCCCACCCTGTGGGGCGAAAAGATCGTGATGCGTATCCTCGACTCTTCAAGCGCCAAGATGGGGATCGATGCGCTGGGTTATGAGGAGGATCAGAAAGCGCTTTATATGGCTGCGCTGAAGCAGCCTCAAGGCATGATTCTGGTCACGGGCCCGACCGGCTCGGGTAAGACCGTTTCCCTGTACACCGGGCTGAACATTCTTAATACGGTGGACGTGAACATCTCCACCGCGGAAGACCCGGTGGAGATCAACCTGGAGGGCATTAACCAAGTTAACGTCAATCCGCGTCAGGGTATGGATTTCGCCCAGGCGCTGCGCGCCTTCCTGCGTCAGGATCCGGACATCATCATGGTGGGGGAGATTCGGGACCTTGAAACGGCGGAGATTGCGGTCAAAGCCGCCCAAACCGGCCATATGGTCATGTCTACCCTTCACACCAACAGTGCTGCGGAAACGCTCACCCGTTTGCGTAACATGGGCGTACCGGCCTTTAACATCGCAACATCCGTCAACCTGATCATCGCCCAGCGGCTCGCTCGCAAGCTTTGCTCTAGCTGTAAGAAAGAAGTCGAGGTGCCACGCGAGGCGCTTTTAAAGGAAGGGATACCAGAAGACAGGATCGGCACCTTTCAACTCTATGGTCCTGTGGGCTGCGATAATTGCAACGGCGGCTACAAAGGCCGTGTCGGTATTTATGAAGTGGTTAAAATCACGCCTGCCCTGCAGCGGCTTATCATGGAAGAAGGTAACTCCATCGATATCGCCCTCCAGGCGCGCAAAGATGGATTCAATGATTTGCGCATCTCCGGTCTGGTAAAAGCCATGAATGGCATCACCAGCCTGGAAGAAGTCAACCGCGTGACCAAGGATTAACCATGGCGCAGCAGAAAGCGTTGAAAACCAGTGTGTTCAGCTGGGAAGGAACCGACCGCAAGGGCAGCAAGATCAAGGGTGAGCTCTCCGGTCAAAGCCCGGCGCTGATCAAGGCGCAACTCCGCAAGCAGGGTATCAATCCGATCAAGGTGCGCAAGAAGGCTGTCTCGCTGTTCGGGGCCGGCAAGAAAATCAAGCCGATGGACATCGCCCTTTTTACTCGGCAGATGGCCACCATGATGAAGGCGGGAGTGCCGCTGTTGCAGTCCTTCGACATCATCGGTGAGGGCTTTGACAACCCCAACATGCGCAAGCTGGTGGACGAGGTTAAGCAGGAGGTGGCAGCGGGCAATAGCTTCGCTGGCTCGCTGCGCAAGAAGCCGCAGTATTTCGATGATCTCTACTGCAACTTAGTCGAGTCCGGTGAGCAATCGGGTGCGCTTGAAACCCTGCTGGACCGCGTGGCGACCTATAAGGAAAAGACTGAGCAGCTCAAGGCTAAAATCAAAAAGGCGATGACTTACCCGATTGCGGTCATCGTGGTGGCGATCATCGTGTCGGCCGTACTTTTGATAAAAGTGGTTCCGCAGTTCGAGAGTGTGTTCCAAGGGTTCGGCGCCGAACTGCCGGCGTTCACGATGATGGTGGTCGGGCTCTCCCGATGGCTGCAGGAGTGGTGGTATTTGGTTGGGGGCGGTCTATTTGCCGCAGCTTTTCTGTTCAAGCACGCCTACAAACGATCGGAGAAGTTCCGCGATTCGCTCGACCGTGGCCTTTTGAAAATGCCGATTGTCGGCGACATCATGTACAAGGCTGTGGTGGCCCGCTATGCCCGTACGCTCGCGACTACCTTCGCTGCAGGGGTGCCGCTGGTGGACGCGTTGGACTCGGTTGCCGGCGCGACAGGCAACGTGGTCTTCCGTAACGCTGTGAACAAAATTCGCAACGATGTTTCGTCCGGTGTGCAGCTCAACTTCTCGATGCGTACGACCGGAGTATTCCCGTCGATGGCAATCCAGATGACGGCCATTGGCGAGGAGTCCGGCTCGCTGGATGAGATGCTGGACAAGGTTGCTGGCTTTTACGAAGACGAAGTCGACAATATGGTCGATAACCTAACGACCTTGATGGAGCCGATGATCATGGTGGTTCTGGGTACGCTCGTGGGCGGCCTGATCGTTGCCATGTATCTGCCGATCTTCCAGTTGGGTAGCGTGGTCGGATAAATCCATGATTTTTGACATTTTGGCCAGCAGTACGCTGGCCTTTGTTTTATGCGTACTGGTGCTCGGCCTGCTGGTGGGCAGTTTTCTCAACGTGGTGATCCATCGCCTGCCAATCATGATGCAGCGTGACTGGCGCGCTCAAGCGCGTGAGTTTCTCGAGTTGCCGGCCGAACCTGCGTCAACCTTCAATCTCGTGCTTCCCAACTCTCACTGCCCGCAGTGCGATCATGAAATACGTCCCTGGGAAAATATTCCCTTGATCAGCTGGCTAGCGCTGCGCGGCAAGTGCTCGTCGTGCCGTGCGCCGATCAGCCGTCGCTACCCGGTGGTCGAGCTGCTATGCGGCCTCTTGTCCGCCTATGTGGCCTGGTATTTCGGCTTCTCCTGGCAGGCTGGCGCAATGCTGGTGCTGACTTGGGGCCTGCTGGCAATGAGCATGATCGATGTCGATCATCAGTTGTTGCCTGACTCCCTCGTGCTGCCTTTGCTTTGGCTGGGCTTGATTGTCAATTATTTTGGATTGTTCGCGCCGTTGCCTGATGCGGTGTGGGGTGCGGTTGCCGGTTATCTAAGTCTCTGGTCGGTGTACTGGCTGTTCAAGCTTGTGACTGGCAAGGAGGGCATGGGCTATGGCGACTTCAAGCTCCTGGCGATGCTGGGCGCCTGGGGTGGATGGCAAGTATTACCGCTGACCATTCTTCTCTCGTCAGTCGTGGGAGCGGTGTTGGGCACCATCATGCTGCGCATGCAAAAGGCGGACAGCGGCACGACCATTCCATTCGGCCCGTACCTCGCGATTGCGGGTTGGGTCGCGCTGCTCTGGGGTGGTGAGATCACGTCGGCCTATCTTCAATTTGCCCGGTTCTGACGGCCTGGGCATTCGGGTCTGATTCGCTTTGGCGTTTTCCGGTTCTGCTAGTTGGCCATCTCGCGCTCCGGTGATGGGGCGATCTCAGGCTCCATTGACTGAGCGGCAGCCCGCTGCTAGTTGCAGCTGTCGGAGGGCGGCTTGTAGCGCCGCGGGAATGCAGAGAGCCTGCGCGTCGACGTCCTCTCTCCCGTCGTCTGCTACGGACAGCAGTGTGTTGCTTTGGTGGGACCTGCCACCCTCTGTGAAAGCTGGCTTACTCAGTCCTAGAAAGGTCGAGCGATTCTGTTGGGATCGACGTTGCGCTTGCATCCTTGCATTTCAAACGTTACTACTGCGCGTCGTTTAATCTGGGGACGTTATGTGATGAAGCCGTGGGTGCTTGGTTTGACGGGTGGTATCGGCAGCGGCAAGAGCGTAGTGGTGGAAGCATTCGGCCGCCTCGGGGTGCACTGGGTTGATGCCGACCATGCAGCGCGCTGGGTTGTCGAGCCAGGTCGGCCGGCTCTGGGGCTGATTGTCGATCGGTTCGGTGACGGTGTTCTTGCGTACGACGGGGGGCTGGATAGGGCGGCACTGCGCGAGCTGGTGTTTCGAGAGCCGGAGCAGCGCAAATGGCTTGAGCAGCTATTGCACCCACTGATACGCCAGGAAGTCGATGAGCATCTCTCTCGGGCGACCTCGCCGTACGCGATCATGGTATCGCCCCTATTGGTGGAGTCCGGTCAGCACCAGCAGGTTGCGCGCGTGTTGGTGGTCGATGTGCCAGAGGCGCTGCAGTTGGAGCGCGCCATCCAGCGTGACCAATCCAGCGAAGCGCAGATCCGCGCCATTCTCAACGCACAGATCAGCCGCGAAGAGCGTTTGCGTCGTGCTGATGATGTGCTGGTCAATGATCGGGACCGGGCTTGGCTGGAAGGCGAGGTCAAACGGCTACATGATTTTTATCTGACGCTACGAGGAGGTCAGGAATGAGTGCTACGGTTGTTGAATGTCCCACATGCGGCGCGCCGGTCGAATGGAGTGTGAAAAGTGCGAATCGTCCTTTCTGTTCGGAGCGGTGCAAACTGATCGACTTGGGTGCCTGGGCGTCGGAAGAGCACGCGATCCCAGGTAATGAGCTTGAGGATGATCTGTTCTCTGACGATATGCCGCCGCGCCAGCACTGAGGGCGCGTTCGCGTCCCGGCTTGGTTGTGCGGCTGGCAGTGCTACGGCTTACTCACATATCATCGTTGCTGTCGTCTTTCCACGGAGCTTGCAAGTAGCGACTGCGGTTGAAGGTTTCCATCCAGTCCGGATAGAACACCACTAGCGCACTGACGACCGCGCCGTTGATAAAAGCCTCGGGAAACATCACCAGCCAGATGTACCCGGCGAAGTCGTCCAGCCAGGGCGGCATTGGATAGAGGCCGTCGATCAGCAAGATCCCGAATCCTGCCAGGATGCAGATCAGGGTCGCGAGGCCGGCCGCAAAAAAACCTGAAAAGAATATATAGACGAATAAGTTGCGAGGCTGGGTGCGCTCCACGGCGATGGCGCAAGCTTCGGTGACCGTCACCGGTATCAATACCAGCAGCACGCCATTCAGGCCGAGAGCAACCAATTGCTGGTGGCCTGTGACCGTCAATCCAAGCTGGGCGACAAAGGCAGCGAGAATCGCCAGGGGCCAGTCGAGCAGTAGCGTGACCGCAGTCAGTCCAATGAAGTGGAAAGACAAACCCGAATCGAAGTCTCGGCGGACCAACCAAAGCAGAAAGATCGCCAGGACCGCACCGAACAGCAGGTGCTGGCGCCGCGTATCGCTGAACAGCTCGACCCAGGGTGCACGCATGCAGGCCCATATCAGTCCGGCGGCATAGAGCAGCCACCCCAGCACAAGGCTGGTCGGGGCAAGCAATTCGGCAGCGATCATCTATGCGCTCCTTGCGCCAAGAGTTATGACTGGTGGCGACGGCAAGGCTTGCACAGTATTGCCGCGTGATTGGTCCATGATTCCTCAGGGGGCGGGATTGGGTTGCGCGGTGTGAATGGCTTCTATGGATTCGAGTACTTCGGCTGACAAGCGCAATTCAGAACTGGCGAGATTGCTTTCGAGTTGCTCAATTGAAGTTGCACCGATGATGTTGCTGGTTACGAAAGGCTGTTGAGTTACATAGGCCAGGGCCATTTGTGCAGGGTCCAGTCCGTGCTCCCTGGCAAGCGCCACATACCGAGAGCATGCCGCCTGCGACTCCGGCTTGGCGTAGCGCGCGAAGCGACTGAATAAGGTCAGTCGTGCTCCGGCTGGTCGTGCACCTTGCTCGTATTTGCCGCTGAGCATGCCGAAGGCAAGCGGCGAGTAAGCGAGGAGTCCGCATTGCTCGCGCATGGCTATTTCGGCGAGGCCGACTTCAAAGGTCCGGTTTAGCAGGTTGTAGGGGTTCTGGATCGAAACGGCGCGGGGCCAACCTCGGGAGTCGGCGAGTTGCAGAAACTTCATGGTGCCCCATGGCGTTTCGTTCGACAGGCCGATATGGCGGATCTTGCCAGCTTTCACTTGCTGGTCGAGCACTTCCAGGGTTTCTTCGATTGGGGTGAAGTCTTGGTCCTGATGGTGGTAGCCCAGCTGACCAAAGAAATTGGTGCTGCGCTCTGGCCAATGCAGCTGATAGAGATCGATCCAGTCCGTCTGCAGGCGCTGCAAGCTGGCGTCAAGTGCCGCAACGATGTGCTGCCGGTTCATTTTCAACTTGCCATCGCGGATGTGGCTGATGCCGTTGCCGGGGCCGGCGATCTTGCTGGCCAGGATCCAGTCGGCACGATTACCGCGTGCCTTGAAGTAATTGCCTATGTAGCGCTCCGTGGTGGCATAGGTCTCAGGCTTAGGTGGCACCGGATACATTTCGGCGGTGTCGACGAAATTGATGCCTGCAGCTTTCGCGCAGTCCATTTGGGCGAATGCTTCACTTTCATCATTCTGCTCGCCCCAGGTCATGGTGCCCAGGCAGAGCGCCGTGACATCAAGATCAGTACGGCCTAGTTGGCGCTTTTCCATGCAGTGTCCTTTCGTTTGAATAGATATCGGGTTGGGATGGTAACGCTGACGATAAGTTTCCTGTTTCGCAGTGGTGCGGGGCTACCGTCGCCGTAGGCGGCTACTGGCAGCAGCTCAATGATTTCGCCCTGACACGCCGTTTGTTCAGAACGGCCACAAGCTGCTTGCTATTTGGCTGGTAATCCGGATAATTCCGCAGCCTGTCGCCGGGGATGCCTAGCCCGTTGACGCAAAAACAAGGTAGGGGATGCCAAGCCTACCGAACACTGCCGTAGCGGACGCGCTGACCCGAGCCCCCGATAGCGTCTGTTTCCGGCTGTCCTGGTCTTGCCAGGGCGAGCACCATTCAGTAAGATTCGCCGTCTTATTTTCAGGGCGGCCCCTGAGGCTATAACGAATGAAGACTTTTACTGCTAAACCGGAAACCGTCAAGCGCGACTGGTTCGTCGTCGACGCTGCCGGCCAGACCCTGGGTCGTCTGGCAACCGAAATCGCTAGCCGCCTGCGTGGCAAGCACAAGGCGGAATATACCCCTCACGTCGATACCGGTGATTACATCGTCGTTATCAATGCCGAGCAAGTGCGTGTTACCGGTGCGAAAACCACCGACAAGATGTACTACTCTCACTCCGGTTTCCCGGGTGGCATCAAGTCGATCAACTTCGAGAAGCTGATCGCCAAGGCGCCAGAGCGTGTGATCGAGACCGCGGTCAAGGGCATGCTGCCTAAGAACCCGCTGGGTCGCGACATGTACCGTAAGCTGAAGGTGTATAAGGGTGCTAATCATCCGCATACCGCTCAGCAGCCCCAAGAACTGAAGATTTAACGGAATAGTTCATTATGTCGGCGACTCAAAACTACGGCACTGGCCGTCGTAAGACTGCAACCGCACGCGTATTCCTGCGTCCGGGTACTGGCAAAATCTCCATCAACAACCGTGAGCTGGACAACTTCTTCGGGCGTGAAACCGCTCGCATGGTCGTTCGTCAGCCGCTGGAACTGACCGAGACTGTCGAAAAGTTCGACATCTACGTAACCGTTCTGGGTGGTGGTGTGAGTGGTCAGGCCGGTGCGATCCGTCACGGCATCACTCGTGCCCTGATGGAGTATGACGAGACTCTGCGTCCTGCTCTGCGTAAAGCTGGCTTCGTTACTCGCGATGCTCGCGAAGTTGAACGTAAGAAAGTTGGCCTGCGTAAGGCGCGTAAGCGTCCGCAGTACTCGAAGCGCTAATTCAGGCTTCTCAAAAAGAACGCCCAGCTTCTCTCGAGCTGGGCGTTTTTTTATGGGCGGCTTTTCGCTCCTGCGACAGCTTGTCACGCGTAAGGTCCCGATTTTCGGGGCCTTAGGCAGGGTTGTATCCGGTTATTACCTTGTCACGAGAGGGGGTTTTCTTTACCATTTGGCGAATTTTTTCGCGGCTGTTTTTACGTAGTAGACGCCTGCTTTCGGTAGGCCATAAGAAACTGATGGGAGACGACTGAATGAGCAATGACGGCGTGAATGCTGGCCGGCGTCGCTTCCTCGTAGCCGCTACTTCGGTAGTAGGTGCTGCAGGAGCGGTGGGTGCCGCGGTCCCGTTCGTGGGATCGTGGTTCCCAAGTGCCAAGGCCAAGGCAGCCGGTGCACCGGTTAAGGTAAATATCAGCAAGATCGAGCCAGGCCAGCAAATGGTGGCCGAATGGCGCGGTCAGCCGGTGTTTATTGTTCGTCGTACCGAGGAGACGCTGACTAATCTGGACAAGCTGACTGATACGGTCGCTGATCCGAAATCGGAAGCGTCCGTGCAGCCCGCTTATGTTGATCCGGTCGTTCGGTCGATCAAGCCTGAGGTGCTGATAGTTGTCGGACTTTGCACGCACCTCGGTTGTTCCCCATCCTTCCGCCCGGAAGTGGCGGCGGCTGACCTCGGGGCTGATTGGCTTGGTGGCTATTTCTGCCCGTGCCATGGTTCGAAATACGATATGGCTGGCCGTGTGTACAAGGGTCAACCTGCGCCATTGAATCTACCGGTTCCCCCACACAGCTACGAAACTGACTCTGTGGTCATTATCGGCGTGGATCAGGAGAGCGCGTGATGAGCAAGTTCATGGAATGGGTCGATGCGCGCTTCCCTGCGACCAAGATGTGGGAAGACCATCTGAGTAAGTACTACGCGCCGAAGAACTTCAACGTTCTGTATTTCTTCGGCTCTCTCGCCTTGTTGGTTCTGGTGAATCAGATTCTGACCGGCGTTTGGTTGACGATGAGCTTCGAGCCGTCTGCAGAGGGTGCATTCGCCTCAGTCGAATACATCATGCGGGACGTCGAATACGGCTGGATCATTCGCTACCTGCATTCCACCGGGGCGTCGGCATTCTTCGTCGTGGTCTACCTGCACATGTTCCGAGGGATCCTGTACGGCTCCTACCAGAAGCCGCGCGAGCTGGTCTGGATCTTCGGCATGATGATCTATCTGGCGTTGATGGCTGAGGCCTTCATGGGCTACCTTCTGCCGTGGGGTCAGATGTCCTACTGGGGCGCCCAGGTGATTATCTCGCTGTTCGGTGCCATTCCTGTTATTGGCGATGATCTGACGCAGTGGATTCGCGGTGATTACCTGATCTCCGGCATTACCCTGAACCGCTTCTTTGCGCTGCATGTGATCGCACTGCCGATCGTGATCCTCGGGCTGGTCGTGCTGCACATCCTTGCGCTGCATGAGGTGGGCTCGAACAACCCGATGGGCGTCGACATCAAGAAGACCAAGAACGAAGCCGGCGTGCCGCTCGATGGCATTCCGTTCCATCCGTACTACACGGTTAAAGATATCGTGGGTGTGGTGGTGTTTCTCTTCGTGTTCTGCGCCATCGTGTTCTTCTTCCCTGAAATGGGCGGCTACTTCCTCGAGAAGCCGAACTTCGAAGTGGCGAACGCTTTCAAGACGCCTGAACACATTGCGCCGGTTTGGTACTTCACGCCTTACTACGCGATCCTTCGTGCGGTTCCGGACAAGCTGCTTGGCGTGATTGCCATGGGTGCAGCCATCGCCGTCCTGTTCGTGCTGCCATGGCTCGACCGTAGTCCGGTCAAGTCGATGCGCTACAAGGGCTGGATGAGCAAGATTGCTCTCATACTGTTCTGTATCTCCTTCGTCATCCTCGGCGTGCTTGGTGTGCTTTCTCCGACGCCTGAGCGCACATTGGTATCTCGGATCTGTACTGCTATCTACTTCGGCTACTTCATCCTGATGCCGTTCTATACCAAGCTCGAGAAGACCAAAGTAGTTCCGCAAAGGGTGGCTGGCTGATGAAAAAGCAATTTGCTGCATTGATTCTTGCACTGGTGCCAGCCTTCGGTTTCGCCGCGGGTACTGGCGTACACCTGGATGAGGTCGATATTGACCTGACCGACAAGGTGGCCCTGCAGGACGGTCTACAGACCTTTACAAACTACTGCATGGGCTGCCATAGCGCGAAGTATCAGCGCTATGAGCGTGTTGCGACAGATCTTGGTATCCCCGAAGAGATCATGCTCGACAACATAGTTTTCACTGGCGCCAAAATTGGCGACCACATGAAGATAGGCATGAGCTCTGATGAGGCCAAGACCTGGTTCGGCGCTGCGCCTCCGGATCTGACACTGGTGGCGCGAGTGCGTGGTAACGACTGGCTGTACACCTACCTGCGCAGTTTCTACGAAGATCCTACGCGCCCGTATGGCGTCAACAACACGGTATTCCCGAATGTGGGCATGCCTCACGTGTTGGCTCCGTTGCAGGGTCGTCAGGTTTTGCCAAGCAAACTGCCTGAAGGCGAGTCAGTAGCGTGCAAGCAGGTTCAGATTGTCGAAGACGGCCGTAAGCAGTTCGACCCGCTAACCGGCACTCCGATCACTCACGAAGACTGCCATGCGATGACGGTTGTGCCTGGTACTGGTGAGCTGACTGAGGCCGAGTACGACGAGAAGATCAAGAATCTGGTGTCCTTTCTTGCTTACTCAGCTAACCCGGTCAAGTTGGAGAGCCAGCGCATCGGTACCTATGTACTGCTGTTCCTAGCGTTCTTCTTCGTGTTTGCTTATTTGCTCAAGCGGGAATACTGGAAAGACATCCACTGATTCTTTGCTTGTTAGCTGTACCCCGCGCGCGCCCTTATGGGCGCGCGTTTTTTTCTGCCACGGCATATTTTTAAGGAGGGACCCTATGGCCGCTACCAACCGGTTGGCCTGCTATTCCGATCCCGCCGACCACTATTCACATCGCGTGCGTTATGTGCTTGCTGAGAAGGGTGTAAGCGTCGAAATAATCGATGTTGATTCAGCTCACTGTCCGGTCAGCTTGACCGAGGTGAATCCGTACGCCAGCGTGCCTACGCTCGTGGACCGTGATTTGGCGCTTTATGAGCCGAGCGTGATCACCGAGTATCTCGAAGAGCGATATCCGCACCCGCCACTGCTTCCCGTCTATCCTGTAGCAAGAGCGAATACCCGGCTGCTAGTGCATCGGGTGCAGCGGGACTGGTGCACTCTGGTGGATAGAATTGGTGATCGCCGTACAGCTGAAGCGGCTCGTGTGCAAGCGCGGAAAGAGCTGCGTGAGAGTCTAACGGGCGTGTCTCCCGTGTTCGCTGAAAAGCCTTTCTTCATGAGTGATGAAATCAGTTTGGTGGACTGTTGCCTGTTGCCTATCCTGTGGCGCTTACCCAAACTCGGAGTTGATTTGCCGCGGGCGGCGAAGCCGCTGCTTGACTATATGGAGATCAATTTTGCACGCGAGGCCTTCCAGGTCAGTCTATCCGCCGTTGAGCGCGGCATGCGCTAAGAGGGGTTGTATATGACATCGAGTCGACCATATCTGGTACGAGCGTTGTACGAATGGATCGTCGACAACGACTGCACGCCGCATCTTTTGGTCAACGCCGATCATGCCGGCGTTCAAGTGCCTGACGGTTTTGCCAGTGATGGCCAGATTGTCTTAAATGTGGCGCCCAGCGCGGTGCGTCAGTTGCAGATGGATAACCAGGCGATCAGTTTCGAGGGGCGCTTTGGCGGCGTTCCGCACAGCTTGCACGTCCCGTCTGCAGCGATCATGGCGATCTACGCAAGGGAGAACGGTCAGGGAATGGTCTTCGAGGTCGAGACAACTCCGCCGGATGACAACACGCCTTCCGATGACGTCTCAGCAGGAGCTGGCACCTCGTCACGCCCGACCCCAGGCGGGCGTCCTAGTTTAAAAGTGGTCAAATAAGAGCGGCCGTGAGGCCTCTAGGCCGCCAAGGTTGACCTGAAGGTCAGCCTTGGTGCGTTGGGGTGTCGGTGGGCGCAAGGCTGCATCCCCTGTTACGCTTCCGGGCCTCAGCTCTTTAATCGATATACTCGAACAGCTTGACGATCCGCTGCACGCCGGAAACGCCTTGCACCACGCTCGTTGCGCGATTGCCTTCCTGGCGTGTAACGAGGCCAAGCAGATAAACGATTCCGTTCTCGGTGATGACTTTTATGCGGGAGCCGGGAACGCTCGCGTCTGCCAGCATCTGTGCCTTGATCTTGGTTGTTAGCCAGGAGTCATTGCTTCGTGCCAGGCCCGAAGAGGGCTTCAATACCTGTACTTCGTTGTGTACGCGCTTGACCCGCTGCACTGAGCTGGCGGCTTGTTCGGCGAGCTGCTTTAGCTCTGCGCGTGGCGTTTGTCCCGCCAAAAGCACCACCCCGTTGTAGCTGGCAACGACAATATGGGATGCCTGGTCGAGGTCGGGATGTGCTTTTGCGATATTCACAGCTGCTTTCGTTTCGATTAGCGAGTCGTCAATCGTACTGCCGATCGTGCGAGTGCCACGATTGTCGTTAATTGGCTCGTCGCGTGTGGCGTTGAGCACGGAGCCGCATCCTGTGACGACGAGGCACAGTGCGAGCGTAAGCGTATGCAGATGAACCGAAGTCATTCTTCGCTCCCAAAGAGTTGGTTGTCGATTAGGTCGCATAGGCAATGAATGGTCAGCAGGTGAACCTCTTGAATGCGTGCAGTCACCTTCGCCGGAACCCGTATTTCAACGTCTTCCGGTAGCAGTAGCGAGGCCATGCCGCCGCCATCGCGACCGGTAAGCGCTACGACCACCATCTCCCGGTCGTGCGCGGCCTGTATCGCCTGTATGACATTCGCCGAGTTGCCGCTGGTGGAAATCGCCAGCAGCACATCGCCGGGCTGGCCCAGTGCGCGGATCTGCTTGGAAAACACTTCGTTGTAGCTGTAATCGTTGGCGATGGATGTAATTGTCGAGCTGTCGGTGGTCAGCGCGATTGCTGGCAGACTAGGGCGCTCCCGTTCAAATCGGTTGAGCAGTTCCGAGGAGAAGTGCTGCGCATCGCCGGCGGAGCCGCCGTTGCCACAGGTCAGAATTTTGCCTTCGCTGAGCAGGGTGTTGACCATCACTTGCCCGGCTTGCTCGATGCTTGGTGCGAGCACTTCCATGGCGTTTTGTTTGGTTTCAATGCTGGCTAGGAAGAGCTGTCGTATACGGGATTGCATGTCCATCGGAAATAAACCTTCAGGTGACGGGCCGGGCTGCTTTAGCCGTGCCGCAAGGAGTCTTCGGTGTAGAGGTGATGTGCACGAGCTGGTGAGAGCCCACAAGGGCATCTTTAACTATCGAAGGCATTTCGAATCCAGCTGGGGTGCGCTCCACCTTCGGTGGCGCTCATGGCGACAACGTCGAAGCGACAGGGGTGTTTTGCCCAGCGACTCTCCTTCAGCAGGAACAGCTGAGCTGCCTTGATCAGCTTCTGCTGTTTGCGCAGATCCACGCTCTCGAGTGCGCCGCCCCATGCGGCGTGACGCCTGTATCGAACCTCGACGAATACTACTGTATCGCCATCGAGCATGACCAGATCAAGCTCGCCGCTCCGACAGCTCCAGTTTCGGCAGATCAGGCGTAGCCCGCACGTCTCAAGGTGTCGCAAGGTCAAGTCTTCGGCGAGCTTCCCGCTGATCTGCTTGCTGTTCGTTATCAATCGGACGTATCCGGGAGCGGATGAACTTCGCCGTCGCGGAATTCGGCCCATGGCAGTTCCCGTTCGATCCGCTGCTGCGGAGTCAGGCTGAGTGTGCCGGAAAGGCCTTCGAGTCGAGTATCCGGTAGCGCTAGAAGCTGGTTCAGGCGCGGTGCCAGCTGGTAGGCGTCAGCGCCCATTGCATACAGTCTGCCGAGACTGCCTCGGGCTTGCGGCCACTTGCGCTCGATTTCCTGCCGCAGTGGCAGCTGTGCATCAAGCAGCCAGGGGGTTTCGGTAAAGCGGATGCCCTCGAGGTCCAGATACTGCGTTCGGTTATCTGTAGCAGCGTGAAGGTGAGAGGTGGCGTAGACGGGTAGGTCTCCAGCGTACTGGAAGATCAGTGTGGGCTTGACTTGTTGCGCCTGCTGCGGAGTCGCGGCAAGGAAGAGAAAATCGATATCCTGACGACGCGATGGCTGCGCTTCATCGCCTGTTCCGTTGCTGCGTATCTGCAGCAGATCCGCTATCTGATTTGCCAGCTCGATGGGTTCGGCCAAGGGTTCTGCGGCGACTACAGTGCCGCCTAGCGCCTGCCATTCCTGGCGGAAGGCCTCGAATACACGATTGCCCCAGTCGCCACGAGGCGTCAGAGCTACGGCGCGGCGGTGCCCGTCTGTCCGGGCTCGGCGAGCTACTTCGCGCGCTTCGTCTTCTGCCGCGAGGCCGAACTGAAACAGTTGCGGCGGCACCTTCTGGTTCGCGTCGCTGTAATTCAGGGCAAGAGTGGTGATGGGTAGTTGCTCGCGGTCGGCCAGCTGGCGGACCATGTCCTTTTCCAGAGGGCCGATGACCAGTTCAACGCCCGCGGCAGACGCCTGGCGGTAAAATTCATCGAGCGAAGACAGTCGGGTGCTGTCGAATAATTCGATCTTGAGATCTTGCTGCCCGGCTAAGTGAGCGGCGAGGAACCCGTCGCGCAGCGCGCGCGCAACGCTGGCCAATGGGCCGTCCATTGGGAGCAGCAACGCTACATGTGACAAAGGTTTGTCAGCCAGCTCCCTGAGTTTCTGCAGTGGCGTCGGCAGTCGTCGCGCTGCCGGATGGTTGGCGTTCTGCTGTAGCCAGGCGTCGATCGCACGTTGCTGCTGGTTGAGGGTGCCGGCCTGCTTGACGGCTGCTGCCAGGTTTATCCAGCCGGCTAGGTCCGTGTCTGTGCTTGGTTGCAGTTGGTCGATCGGCAGGCTCGATACAAGCGACCAGATGGATTCGTGATTGGCTTCGGCTGCCTCGCCGCTTAACAGAGGGGCTATGTAGGTGCGTTCACGAGCTGCGTCGAGAGGTTGGTCGTTCGCTTCGAATGCTTGGGCTCGGGCCAGCTGGGTTCGTAGCTGCTGGTCTACGGGCATTTCTGCGAGGCGATCGAACGCAGGGTGCTGAAGCGCCTGCAGGGCGCCCTTGGGCTCGCCAGCAGCTAAGGCCAGCTCTGCTTGCAGGGTTTTCGCAAACATTTGCTCGGCAGGCATCAATTGATTGAGGTCGATTTGACTGAGGATCTCTCGAGCTTGAGCCTGATTGCCCTGCTGCATGCTCTGGTCGGCTGCAGACAGTCGCAGTGATGCTGCCTTGGCGGGGTCGCTGGCATCGGCCTCTTTCAATAACTGCTGCGTTGATGCCTGTGGTGTTCTGGGTAATTCACCGAGAGTGGACGAAGGCGAGCTGGCGCAAGCCGACAGCAGAGCGGCAATGCATAAAAAGATAAGCGGGCGAAAGCGGGCCGTCATGTGTTCGTTCCTGAAAGGCGATGGCGGGTGTCGGCGGATTGTACCCAAGCATTGGCGGGGTCGCGATGTCGCCGCCCGTAAACGGGCTACAATGCGCGTTTTAGTGACTGAGGTAAGCTCTGTGACTGCGACAGGTGATGTGAATTCCGCGGTGGGTACGCTCTACGTAGTCGCCACGCCAATCGGCAACCTCGAAGATATCAGTGCGCGGGCTTTGCGCGTCCTATCCGAGGTAACGCTGATCGCCGCGGAGGACACTCGTCATTCGTCTCGGCTGCTGCAGCACTTCGGTATCAGTACGCCGTTGGCGGCGTGCCATGAACATAACGAGCGAGATGAGGGTGGACGCTTCATCAGGCGACTACTGGCCGGTGACGATGTGGCGCTGATCTCCGATGCAGGTACGCCACTGATATCCGACCCTGGCTACCACCTTGTTCGCCAATCGCGTGCAGCAGGGGTGCGTGTCGTTCCGTTGCCTGGCGCCTGCGCGCTTATCGCGGCACTGTGCGCTGCGGGTCTGCCGTCTGATCGATTCATCTTCGAGGGCTTTTTGCCTGCTAAGCAGGTCGCGCGTCTTGCTCGTCTGGAGCACTTACGGGATGAGCCGCGTACGCTGATTTTCTATGAGGCGCCGCATCGAATCCTTGCTGCGCTGGCTGATCTTGAGGCTGTGTTCGGTCCCGATCGGCTAGCTGTGCTGGGGCGCGAGTTGACTAAAACCTTCGAGACACTGAAGGGGCTTCCATTGGGCGAACTGCGCGCTTGGGTTGAATCAGATACCAATCAGCAGCGCGGCGAGTGCGTGCTTGTGGTGGGCGGTTGGCAAGCGCCGAACGAGGATGACACAGTCGATGCGAATGCCCGGCGGGTGTTGAGTCTGCTATTGGCCGAACTGCCGGTTAAGCGTGCCGCGGCGCTTGCCTCGGAGATCACGGGCGTCAGGAAAAACCTGCTGTATCAACTCGCATTACAGGAAAAGGATGCGAGCCAATAAAGCTGTCGGATGATTGGCGGAGTGGTTCTGCCGCTTCGGTCGCGGGCTACCCGCAGCTTGCAGCTCTCGCTGTATGCAAGTACTCTGACCGCCGGAGAGTCGATCGGACAGTCGCTGTCTCTTTTTGTTCCGCAAGAAGGGGGGGAGGAAAGTCCGGGCTCCATAGGGCGAAGTGCCAGGTAACGCCTGGGAGGCGTGAGCCTACGGAAAGTGCCACAGAAAATAACCGCCTAAGCGCTTCGGTGCCGGTAAGGGTGAAAAGGTGTGGTAAGAGCGCACCGCACGGCTGGCAACAGTCCGTGGCTAGGTAAACCCCACTTGGAGCAAGACCAAATAGGGATCCATTGGCGTGGCCCGCGCTGGATCCGGGTAGGTTGCTAGAGGCAGTCAGTGATGGCTGTCGTAGAGGAATGACTGTCCTCGACAGAACCCGGCTTACAGATCGACTCTCCGAATTTTCTCGAAACATCCCTCCTGTTTAGACCAAAAAATTCTTGCTCTTCATAAAGTACTTTAACTTCGAAGTGCAGGCTTTTGCGTTTGCTGAATATCTCTATTCGCTATTCCTTACGGTTTACCGTTTATCTCCGTTTCGCTTGCTAAATTCCCGTCACATAAGGGTTTTTCCCGTCCGGCGTACCTTGACGGTGGGGCTGCTGCATTTCTATAGTGCGCACAAGTGGTAGAAAGTGGAATGAAGTGGGTATTTATGGGCATGGATAGCTAAAACAGGGGAAGCGCAGCCGTGTTTCGCGGAGCAAACGCCATCAGTCTCGATGCCAAAGGCCGGCTAGCGATGCCAAGCCGGTACCGTGACGAGCTCGTTTTGCGTTGCGAGGGCCAGCTGATCATCACCATCGATGCTGTGGATCGATGCCTGGGAATTTACCCATTGCCTGAGTGGGAGCTGATCGAAGCCAAGCTTCGTGAGTTGCCTTCTTTAAGAGAAGAAAGTCGCCGACTGCAGCGTTTGCTCATCGGAAATGCGGTTGATCTGGAAATGGACGGCAATGGTCGTGTTCTGGTGCCGCCGCGTTTGCGTGAATACGCCGGGCTGGACAAGCGGGCCATGCTGGTCGGTCAGCTGAACAAGTTCAGCTTGTGGAACGAGGACGACTGGAACGCACAAGCAGATGCGGACCTGGCGGCCATCAAACAACCCGGTGCTTTGCCGGAAGAACTGCGTGATCTAATCCTGTGAGCCCGACCAGCAACTATAACCATGTCACCGTTTTGCTCGACGAGGCCGTCGCGGCCCTTGCCGTGCGTCCGAACGGTCGCTATCTGGATGGGACCTTCGGTCGCGGCGGACATAGCCGCCTGCTGCTACGGCAGCTTGGGCCTGATGGCTGTTTGCTAGGATTCGACAAAGACCCGCTAGCAATCGCTACGGGGCAAGCACTGGCGGCCGAGGATGGCCGCTTTGTCGTTGTGCAGAGAAGTTTCGCAGAGCTTGGCGTGGAGCTTGAACAGCGCGGCTGGACCGGCACGTTGAGCGGTGTACTGCTGGATCTTGGGGTATCTTCGCCGCAGCTGGACGATCCCGAGCGCGGCTTCAGCTTTCTGAACGATGGCCCTCTCGATATGCGCATGGACCCCAGTCGAGGGGTCAGTGCTGCTGAGTGGATTGCAACCGCCCACGAAGACGATATCTCCAGAGTATTCCGGGAATACGGCGAAGAGCGCTTTGCCAAGCGCATGGCTCGTGCCGTGGTGCAGCGTCGTGCGGTGCAGCCTTTTGAGCGTACGGCTGATCTCGCACAAGTCATTACGGTGGCCAACCCCGCTTGGGAGAAAGGCAAGAACCCCGCCACACGGGCCTTCCAGGGGTTGCGCATTTTTATCAATAACGAACTAGGCGACTTGGAAGCAGGGCTCGAGGCCGCTCTCGAGGGGCTCGATGTGGGGGGGCGGCTGGTGGTGATCAGCTTTCACTCGCTGGAAGACCGCATCGTCAAACAGTTCATGCGTCGGCATGCAAAAGGCGAGGCCGACACGCTCCCGCGTGACCTGCCGATCATTCCTGAAAAATTCGTGCCTCGGCTGAAGCTGCTGGGCAAACCGCAATACGCGTCCACCGAAGAGGTCAAGGCGAACCCGCGTTCGCGCAGCGCCGTGATGCGTGTGGCGGAGAAGTTGCGGTGACCCAGCTGCGTCGCGCCATGCCCAACGGCAGCCTGCTGATGCTGGTGCTGTTTATTGCCGTGCTGTTGTCGGCAATTGGCGTCGCCTATAGCGCGCACTGGAACCGGCAGTTACTCAATGAGCTTTACGGTGAGCTCAGTGTGCGCGACAAGGCGCAGGCTGAATGGGGGCGTCTAATTCTTGAGCAGAGCACCTGGACTGCTCACAGCCGGATCGAGACCTTGGCTTCCGAGCAGTTGAAGATGCACATCCCTGAAGCGGCAGCTGTCAGGCTGGTGGCACCATGAAGCTTCAGGGCGCGCTCTATCCGTGGCGTTTTCGCATCGTGCTGGCTCTGCTGGCATTGATGGTTGGCGCCATTGCATGGCGCATCGTTGATCTGCAGGTACTGGATCAGGGGTTTCTGAAGGGCCAGGGAGATGCGCGCAGCGTGCGCCACATTCCAATCCCCGCGCATCGTGGACTCATGACCGATCGTCACGGCGAGCCCCTGGCTGTGAGTACCCCAGTCACTACGCTTTGGGCGAACCCGCGCGAAATGCAAAGCGCACAGGCTCGCTGGCCCGAACTGGCTGAGGCGCTGGGGCAGGACCCCGCCGGATTGCAGCAGCGCCTCAAGGCGCAGGCCGAGCGAGAGTTCATGTACCTGGTGCGCGGTCTGACCCCTGAGCAGGGGCAGCGGGTTCTGGATCTGGATATACCGGGCGTTTACGCGCAAGAGGAATTTCGCCGTTTCTACCCCGCCGGTGAGGTGGCCGCTCACGTGGTCGGCTTTACCGATATCGACGACCACGGGCGTGAAGGTATGGAACTCGCCTACAACGAATGGTTGGCCGGTGTACCGGGTAAGCGGCAGGTGTTGAAGGACCGTCGCGGCCGTTTGATCAAGGATGTTCAGGTGGTCAAGAACGCCAAGGCCGGCAAGGCGCTTGCTCTGTCCCTTGACCTGCGTCTGCAGTATCTGGCGCATCGCGAGCTGCGTAACGCGCTGTTGGAGTTTGGCGCCAAGGCTGGCAGCTTGGTCGTGCTCGACGTGAAAACGGGCGAAGTGCTGGCCATGGTCAATCAGCCAACCTATAACCCGAACAATCGCCGAAATCTGCAGCCAGCGGCGATGCGTAACCGGGCCATGACGGACCTGTTCGAGCCGGGTTCGACGATGAAACCCATCTCTATGAGCGCGGCTCTCGAAACAGGACGTTGGAAGCCCAGCGACCTGGTCGAGGTGTGGCCGGGATCGCTGCGCATCGGTCGCTACACGATCCGTGACGTTTCCAGAACCGAAGGGCGTGAGCTTAGCCTGACGGGCATTCTCATCAATTCTTCCAACGTCGGAATGAGCAAGGTCGCCTTCGATATCGGCGGCGCTGCAATTCATGAGGTCATGCGCAAGATCGGTTTCGGCCAGGACACCGGCTTGGGCTTCCCAGGCGAGCGAGTCGGCAATCTTCCTACCCACCGCGAATGGCGCCAGGCCGAAACTGCCACGCTTTCGTATGGCTATGGCCTGTCGGTGACCGCTGTGCAATTGGCTCACGCCTATGGCGCACTGGCCAATGACGGGCGCCTGGTGCCGATGTCATTGATCCGGGTGGACCACAAGCCGGAAGGCGTGGAAGTGGTGTCGCCGGAAGTGGCCAAAACCCTTCAGGGCATGCTTCAGGAAGTGATCGAAGCCCCGCGTGGCGTATTCCGTGCCCAGGTGCCGGGTTATCACGTGGCGGGCAAGAGCGGTACCGCGCGCAAGGCCTCGGCTAACAGTCGCGGCTATCAGGAAAATGCCTATCGGTCGATGTTCGCCGGTTTCGGGCCGATGCGAGATCCACGCATCGCCATCGCAGTGGTCATCGACGAGCCCAGCAAGAGCGGCTATTACGGCGGCCTGGTATCGGCCCCCGTGTTCAGTCGCGTGATGTCCGGCGCGCTGCGTCTGATGAATGTTGCTCCTGACAATCTTCCTCCGGAGGACGTCAAGACCGCCGACGCTGACAAGACCAAGGGAGGGCGTATCTGATGCCGATGCCGCTGAATCAGTTACTGCCTCAAGCTGCCAGCGATACCCTCATTCGAGAGCTGACGCTGGACAGCCGCAAGGTCCGCCCAGGCGATCTGTTTCTGGCTGTGCCCGGTTATCAGCAAGACGGCCGCGTGCACATTGCAGATGCGATTGCCCACGGCGCAGCCGCTATCGCCTACGAAGCCGAAGGGGCTGCGAAAATGACCGCGGCTAGCGCTGAGCTGGTCCCGGTTCGCAACCTGGCGGGACAGCTTTCAGCTATTGCCGGGCGGTTCTACGGTGAACCAAGCCGCGGTCTGCATCTGGTCGGCGTGACCGGAACCAATGGCAAGACCAGCGTGACCTACCTGATTGCCCAAGCTCTGGACCGCTTGGGTGAGCGTTGCGGGATCATCGGCACCCTCGGGACCGGCTTTCACGGCGAGTTGGTCCTTGGTCAG
The DNA here is from genome assembly GCF_053470365.1 of Stutzerimonas tianxiuensis. Lineage (NCBI taxonomy): Bacteria > Pseudomonadati > Pseudomonadota > Gammaproteobacteria > Pseudomonadales > Pseudomonadaceae > Stutzerimonas > Stutzerimonas tianxiuensis. Next base: position 26,171 of record NZ_JBPVWS010000020.1, read on the forward strand.
CACACCACACCTGATGCCATCGGCGTACAGGCCAATCTGGCGAGCCTGCGGAAGCAGGGCGCGCGCGCTGTTGCGATGGAGGTGTCCTCGCATGGGCTGGCGCAGGGCCGGGTTGCCGCGCTCGCGTTCGATGTGGCGGTGTTCACAAATCTGTCCCGAGACCACCTCGACTATCACGGTTCCATGGAAGCCTACGGCGAGGTCAAGGCACAGCTATTCAATATGCCGGGGCTCGGGTGTCGGGTGATCAATCTGGACGACGCGCTGGGCCGATCGCTCGCGCAAGAGCACCCGGGATCGCGCTTGATCACTTATAGCCTGGAAGATGCCTCGGCTTACCTCTACTGCCCAGAGGCGCGGCTGGACGACAGCGGAATCCACGCGCGGCTGGTGACCCCGCAAGGGGAGCGCTCGCTGCGTAGCCCGCTACTCGGCCGGTTCAATGTCAGCAATGTGCTTGCGGCGGTGGGCGCCTTGCTGGGCATGAATTACGCGCTCGACGAAGTTTTAGCAGTGCTGCAGGAGATTGATGGCCCCGCCGGCCGCATGCAGCGGCTAGGTGGAGGCGATCGCCCGTTGGTGGTGGTCGATTACGCTCATACGCCGGATGCGCTTGAAAAGGTTCTTGTCGCTCTACGCCCGCATGCCCGCGGTAAGTTGCTGTGCCTGTTCGGCTGCGGTGGTGATCGAGACCGTGGCAAGCGCTCGCTGATGGCTCAGGTTGCCGAGCGTTTGGCGGACCGCGTCATAGTCACCGATGACAACCCGCGCCATGAAGATCCGCAGCAGATCCTCGATGAGATCCGTGCAGGTTTCAGCGCACCCGAACAAGCGCTATTTGTGCCAGGGCGCGCCGCGGCCATTACCCGCTGTATCGAGAGCGCCAGCATTGATGATGTGGTGTTGCTGGCCGGCAAGGGGCATGAGGACTACCAGGAAATAAAGGGCGAGCGTCTGCCATTCTCCGATCTCGAGCAGGCCTCGACGGCCCTGGCTGCCTGGAGGGGTTCCCATGCTTGAAGCCAAGCGTCTTAGCGATCTGGTCGAGCCATTGTCAGCCAAGCTGATCAATGCCGATGCAACCTTTAGCTCTGTCAGCACCGACAGCCGCGCAATCGAGCCGGGGCAGCTTTTCATTGCGCTCACCGGGCCTCGCTTCGACGGGCATGCCTACCTCGCGGAGGTTGCGGCCAAGGGCGCTGTCGCCGCTTTGGTCGAGCGCCATGTGCCAGAGGTTTCATTACCTCAGCTTGTTGTTGCCGATAGCCGTGTCGCCCTCGGTCAGCTGGGAGCGCTCAATCGCGACGCTTTCACCGGTCCGGTCGCGGCGATCACCGGCTCCAGCGGCAAGACCAGCGTCAAGGAACTGCTTGCCAGCATCCTGCGCGCTGCCTATGGCGATGATGCGGTTCTCGCCACACGCGGCAATCTCAACAACGATTTGGGCGCACCGCTCACGCTGCTGGAGTTAGGCCCTCAGCATAAGGCTGCGGTGATTGAGCTAGGTGCTTCACGCGTTGGCGAAATCGCCTATACCGTCAGCCTGACTCGGCCGGATGTCAGCTTGATTACCAACGCGGGCACGGCTCATGTTGGCGAATTCGGTGGGCCGGAAAAAATCGTCGAGGCCAAGGGCGAGATTCTCGATGGTCTCGGCGCCAAAGGCGTCGCCGTGCTCAATCGTGACGACCGCGCCTATTCGGTGTGGGAGCGCCGAGTGGCAGGCAAGCGAGTAGTGAGCTTTGCCGTCACGAGCCCGCTGGCCGATTTTCACCCCGCTTCGATTGCTTACGATCTTCGCGGCTGTCCCAATTTCGTCCTGACCGGCCCGACCGGGTCTGTGCGTGTCCAATTGAATCTCCTCGGCCGCCATAGCGTGGCCAATGCGCTGGCCGCCGCTGCGGCCGCCAGGGCGCTGGGCGTTGCCGCAGAGCATATCGTCGCCGGGCTTGAAAGCTTGCAGCCCGTGAAGGGCCGAGGCGTTGCGCAGATGCTGAGCAACGGCGTTCGCCTGATAGACGACACCTACAACGCCAACCCTGCGTCCATCTGTGCCGCCATCGATGTGCTGGCCGGCTTTGCTGGCCGCACGGTGCTGGTGCTGGGCGACATGGGGGAGCTGGGCTCCTGGGCCGAGCAGGGCCACCGCGAAGTCGGCAGTTACGCCCGGGGCAAAGTGGACACTTTGTTCGCGGTCGGACCGCTCATGAAGCATGCGGTGGAGGCCTTCGGTCATGGCGCGCGCCATTTCGCCGATCAGCAGAGCCTGATCGAGTCGCTGCGTCTGGAGCAGGGCAATGCGACCACCATTTTGATCAAGGGATCACGGAGCGCAGCGATGGATAACGTCATCGCTGCACTTTCCGCGTCCGGCATGGAGAAACATTGATGCTGCTGCTACTCGCCGAGTACCTGCAACAGTTCCACACGGGCTTCGCAGTCTTTCAGTACCTGTCCCTGCGTGGGATTCTCGGCGTACTGACCGCGCTGGTGTTGTCGCTGTGGCTGGGTCCCTGGTTGATCCGTACGCTGCAGCTGCGTCAGATCGGTCAGGCGGTACGAACTGACGGCCCGCAAACGCATCTGTCGAAATCCGGCACGCCGACCATGGGTGGCGCCCTGATCCTCAGCGCAATCGCCATCAGCACCTTGCTTTGGGCCGATCTGTCCAATCGCTATGTGTGGGTGGTGCTCGCCGTGACCCTGCTGTTCGGTGCAATTGGTTGGGTTGATGACTACCGCAAGGTGATCGAAAAGAACTCCCGGGGTTTGCCAAGCCGTTGGAAATATTTCTGGCAATCCGTCTTCGGCCTTGGTGCTGCGATCTTTCTTTACCTGACCGCGCAGACACCGGTCGAAACCACGTTGATCCTCCCGCTGCTGAAGAACATCGAAATTCCGCTGGGGATCGGCTTCATCGTCCTGACCTATTTCGTCATCGTCGGCTCCAGCAATGCAGTGAACCTCACCGATGGGCTGGATGGCTTGGCAATAATGCCGACGGTGATGGTGGGCGGTGGTCTGGGCATCTTCTGCTACCTGTCGGGCAACGTGAATTTTGCCGATTACCTGCTGATTCCATACATCCCCGGAGCCGGCGAGCTGATCGTGTTCTGCGGTGCGCTGATCGGTGCCGGGCTCGGCTTTCTCTGGTTCAACACCTATCCAGCCCAGGTCTTCATGGGTGATGTGGGCGCGCTGGCGCTTGGCGCGGCCCTTGGCACCATTGCCGTGATCGTCCGCCAGGAAGTCGTGCTGTTCATCATGGGCGGGATATTCGTGATGGAAACCCTGTCGGTGATGATCCAGGTCGCCTCATTCAAGCTGACCGGCAAGCGGGTGTTCCGCATGGCTCCGATTCATCACCACTTCGAACTCAAGGGCTGGCCAGAGCCCCGCGTGATCGTGCGCTTCTGGATCATCACGGTGATCCTTGTGTTGGTTGGTCTTGCCACATTGAAGTTGAGGTAACGAAGAGTGCTCATCGCTTCCGATCAGTTCCGCATCGTCGTAGGTCTCGGCAAGAGCGGCATGTCCTTGGTTCGCCATCTGGCCAGCCGCGGTGTGCCGTTTGCCGTCGCCGACACGCGCGCGAACCCCCCGGAGTTGGCCACTCTGAAAGCGCAGTACCCGAATATCGAGGTTCATTGTGGAGAGCTCGATCCCCAGTTCCTCTGCCGCGCCAGCGAGCTGTTGGTAAGCCCGGGCCTGCCGATCAGCATGCCCGCATTGCAGGCAGCCGCTGCTAACGGAGTGAAGCTGTCCGGAGATATCGAGCTGTTCGCGCGTGAAGCCAAGGCGCCAATCGTGGCAATCACTGGGTCTAACGCGAAAAGCACTGTGACGAGTCTGGTCGGCGAGATGGCTGCTGCGGCCGGGCGCAAAGTGGCGGTTGGCGGAAACCTGGGAACGCCGGCCCTGGATCTGCTCAACGACGATGTCGAGCTCTACGTCCTCGAACTGTCGAGCTTCCAGCTGGAAATAACCGATCAGCTGAATGCGGAGGTCGCCACCTGCCTGAACATCAGTGAAGATCACATGGATCGTTATGATGGGCTGCCTGCCTACCATCAGTCTAAGCACCGCATTTTTCGGGGTGCTCGGCAGGTTGTAGTCAATCGTGACGACCGCCTTAGCCGCCCGCTGGTTGCCGACGACCTTCCAACTTGGTCCTTCGGCCTCGGCAAGCCCGATTTCAAGGGCTTCGGACTGTTCGAAGAAAGCGGGGAGAAGTACCTCGCTTTCCAGTTCGACGCTCTGATGCCGGCCAACCAGCTGAAGATGCGTGGGGCTCACAACCAGTCCAATGCGCTGGCCGCCCTGGCGCTCGGGCATGCCGTGGGTCTTCCGTTCGAGCCGATGCTCGCCACCTTGCGCAACTTTGCCGGGCTCGCCCATCGCTGCCAGTGGGTGGCGGAGCGCAAAGGCGTGACCTACTACGACGATTCGAAGGCAACCAACGTCGGTGCTGCCCTCGCAGCAATCGATGGGCTGGGTAGCGATATCACCGGTGAATTGGTGCTCATCGCCGGCGGCGATGGCAAGGGTGCGGATTTCTCAGCCTTGCACAGTCCGGTCTCTCATCAGTGCCGCGCGGTCGTCTTGCTTGGCCGCGATGCCGAACAACTGGCGGCGGCGCTTGATGGCGCTGCGCCGATCCACCGCGTTCAGACGCTTCAGGACGCTGTTCAGCTGGCAGCCAAACTGGCCCAATCCGGCGATGCGGTATTGCTCTCGCCGGCCTGTGCAAGCCTGGACATGTTCGAGAATTTCGAAGACCGCGGACGTCAGTTCGCCGCTGCGGTGGGGGCGCTGAGCTGATGATCGCTTTCCTGCGCAGCGCACCGTCACCTCTGTTCAGTCGACGCGGCCTCGACCTCGATTTCCCTATGCTCGCCGGCTGTCTGGCACTGCTAGGCCTCGGATTGGTGATGATCACCTCGGCTTCTTCGGAAGTCGCGGCCGTGAATGCCGATAATCCGATGTACTACATGATCCGCCATCTGGTTTACGTCCTGCTCGGTATTGGCGCGGCGGCATTGGTGCTTCTGGTGCCGCTGTCCGTCTGGCAGCGGCTGGACTGGATGCTGCTGATTGCTGCGTTCGTGCTGTTGATTCTGGTGCTGATTCCCGGCATTGGGCGGGAGGTGAACGGCTCGATGCGCTGGATCGGCTTCGGTGCCTTCAACGTACAGCCGTCGGAACTGGCCAAGCTGTTCGTTGTGGTCTATCTCGCCGGTTATCTGGTGCGCCGCCAGCAAGAGGTGCGTGAAAGCCTATGGGGCTTCCTCAAGCCGTTTCTTGTATTGCTTCCAATGGCCATGTTGCTCCTGCTCGAGCCGGACTTCGGTGCGACTGTGGTGGTGATGGGCGCGGCAGTTGCCATGCTGTTCCTGGGCGGCGTCGGCCTGGTTCGATTCAGCTTGCTAGTTCTGCTCGCTGTCGGCGCGGTCTTCGTGCTGGTACAGACGCAGGAGTACCGACTGCAGCGGTTGATTACCTTCACCGATCCCTGGGCTGATCAGTACGGCGCCGGCTATCAGTTGACTCAGGCTCTGATCGCTTTTGGGCGTGGTGAATGGCTGGGTGTCGGGCTTGGCAACAGCGTCCAGAAGCAGTTCTACCTGCCTGAAGCGCACACCGATTTCGTCTTTTCCGTGCTCGCCGAAGAGCTGGGCATGGTGGGTGCGCTGCTGACCATCCTTCTATTCGCATTCGTCGGTGTCCGCGCGCTGTACATCGGGCTTGCGGCGGAGCGAGCACGCCAGTTCTTTGCTGCATATATAGCCTGGGGCGTTGCGTTCCTCTGGCTCGGTCAGTTCCTGATCAATGTTGGTGTGAACATCGGACTGTTACCAACCAAAGGCCTGACCTTACCGTTCCTGAGTTATGGCGGCAGCTCGCTGGTGGTGACCTGCGCCAGTATGGCCTTGCTGCTGCGCATCGAGTGGGAAAGCCGCACGGTACTGGGCAGCGAAGATGCCGAGTTCAGCGAGGACGATTTTGCCGAAACGTCTGTGCCCCAAAGCAAGGGGGTCGTGCATGGCCGGTAACGTCTTGATCATGGCCGGCGGAACCGGGGGGCATGTCTTCCCGGCGCTGGCCTGCGCGCACGAGTTCCAGAGTCGCGGTTATAGCGTGCACTGGCTGGGTACGCCGCGAGGCATCGAAAATGAGGTGGTTCCTGCGGCTGGATTGCCGCTGCACCTGATTCAGGTGAGCGGGCTGCGCGGTAAAGGTTTCGCTTCCTTGCTGAAGGCTCCGTTCCAGTTGCTGCGCTCGCTGGGTCAGGCCCGCCGGGTGATTCGTACCCTCCAGCCGGTCTGCGTGCTTGGGCTTGGTGGCTATGTGACGGGGCCTGGCGGTCTCGCCGCGAAGCTGGCCGGAACGCCTTTGATCATTCACGAGCAAAACGCTGTCGCTGGAACTGCCAATCGCAGCCTGGTGCCGTTCGCGCAGCGCGTCTGCGAGGCGTTTCCGAATACCTTCGCCGCAAGCGACAAGCGGCGAACCACCGGCAATCCGGTGCGTCATGAGCTGTTTCTCGAAACGCCGAGACAGACCTTGCTTGGCCGCCGCCCCCGGCTGCTGGTATTAGGCGGCAGTCTGGGTGCTGAGCCGCTGAACAAGCTGTTGCCGGAAGCGCTTGGTCAACTGCCTGGCGATCTGCGTCCCGAGGTGTTCCATCAGGCCGGCAAGCAGCACGCCGAAATTACGCGAGAGCGTTATGTGACGGCAGGTGTCGACGCTGAGGTTGCGTCCTTCATCAAGGACATGGCTCGGGCCTATGCCTGGGCCGACCTGGTCATCTGTCGCTCCGGCGCCTTGACGGTGTGCGAGCTGGCGGCTGCCGGCTTGCCTTCGTTTCTAGTGCCGCTGCCCCACGCAATCGACGACCACCAAACCCGTAATGCCGAATATCTGGCGAAGGAAGGCGCAGCCGTTCTTCTCCCTCAAGCAACGACCGATGCTGCAGCGCTGGCCGCGCAGTTGACCGAGGTAATGATGCAGCCGGAAAAACTCAAGGCCATGGGAGCCACGGCACGTCGTCTGGCTCGGCCGGACGCTACCCGAACCGTCGTCGATATCTGTCTGGAGGTGGCCCATGGCTAAATCCCCAGCGGCGGTCAAGGCAGAAGTAAGGCGCATGCGTCGCATCCGCCGGATTCACTTCGTCGGAGTGGGTGGCGTTGGCATGTGTGGCATCGCCGAAGTCCTGTTGAACCTCGGCTACGACGTGTCCGGCTCGGATCTCAAAACCTCGGCCAGCACCGAGCGCCTGGAAAATTTCGGCGCACAGATTTACATCGGCCATCAGGCTGGAAACGTCGCCGGGGCGGACGTGCTGGTGGTGTCCAGCGCGGTAAACGCGTCCAACCCGGAGGTCGCGTTTGCCCTCGAGCAGCGGATACCGGTGGTGCCTCGCGCCGAGATGCTTGCCGAACTGATGCGCTACCGTCATGGCATCGCCGTGGCAGGCACCCATGGCAAGACCACCACCACCAGCTTGCTGGCTTCGGTGTTCGCTGCGGGTGGGCTAGATCCAACCTTTGTTATCGGCGGCCGCCTGACTGCAGCCGGCACCAATGCTCAGCTGGGTTCCAGTCGGTATCTGATTGCCGAGGCCGATGAAAGTGACGCCAGCTTCCTGCACCTGCAGCCGATGGTCGCGGTCGTCACCAACATCGACGCCGATCACATGAGCACCTACGGCGGCGATTTCGGCAAGCTGAAGAAGACCTTTGTCGAGTTCCTGCACAACCTGCCGTTCTACGGGCTGGCGGTGCTCTGTGTCGACGATCCGGTCGTGCGCGAAATCATTCCACAGGTAGGGCGCCCGATCACCACCTACGGTATGCATGAAGATGCCGATGTCAGGGCCATCAATGTTTGCCAGGAAGGGATGCGCACCTATTTCACGGTGCTGCGCGATGGCTTCGACGCGCTCGATGTGTCGGTCAACATGCCGGGCAACCATAACGTCCTCAACGCCCTGGCAACAATCGCCATCGCCACCGACGAAGGGATCGACGACGAGGCGATCGTTCTGGGCTTGTCTCAGTTCGGCGGGGTCGGCCGGCGCTTTCAGGTTTACGGAGAACTACCGGTTGAAGACGGCAGCGTGATGCTCGTTGACGACTACGGTCATCACCCGCGTGAAGTGGCCGCTGTGATCCAGGCTGTCCGAGGGGGGTGGCCCGATCGCCGCTTGGTCATGGTCTATCAACCCCATCGGTTCAGCCGAACCCGTGATCTGTACGACGACTTCGTACAGGTGCTGAACGATGCGAATGTTTTGCTCTTGATGGAAGTCTATCCAGCCGGCGAGGAGCCCATTCCAGGTGCTGACAGCCGCCATCTTTGCCACAGCATCCGTCAACGCGGCCAGCTCGACCCGATCTATATCGACCGCGGCGTCGATTTGGCTCCGCTGGTCAAACCCCTGCTACGACCGGGCGACATCCTGCTTTGTCAGGGCGCCGGCGACATCGGCGGGCTAGCCCCGCAACTCATCAATAGTCCCCTGTTTGCTGGCGCTGTAAGCGCCACGAGGAAGAGCGAATGACGGCCCTCCAATCGACCCGCGACCCCCAGGCATTCGGCCGGGTCGCCGTGCTCTACGGCGGCAAGAGCGCCGAGCGCGAGGTGTCGCTGAAATCTGGAGCGGCAGTGCTCGCGGCCCTGCAATCGGCTGGCGTTGATGCGTTCGGTATCGATGTTGATGATCAGCTGTTGACTCGGTTGAGCAGCGAACGGATTGATCGCGCCTTTATCGTGCTGCATGGGCGTGGCGGTGAAGACGGCAGCATGCAAGGTCTGCTCGAGTGTGCCGGTATCCCTTATACCGGTAGCGGCATCCTTGCATCGGCTCTGGCCATGGACAAGCTGCGTACCAAGCAGGTTTGGCAGAGCCTTGGCCTACCGACTCCGCGGCACGCCGTTCTGGCGAGCGAGGCCGATTGTCGGGCCGCAGCTGATGGTTTGGGTTTCCCGCTGATCGTCAAGCCAGCGCATGAGGGCTCCAGCATCGGGATGGCCAAAGTCGCAGGTATCGATGAGCTGATTGCGGCCTGGCGCGCCGCGAGTCTCTACGACTCGCAGGTGCTGGTCGAACAGTGGATCCAGGGTCCGGAGTTCACGATTGCCACATTGCGCGGCAAGGTGCTTCCACCGATTGGTCTGGGCACGCCGCACACTTTCTACGACTACGACGCCAAGTATGTCGCCAACGACACCCAGTACCGGATTCCCTGTGGGCTGGACGCTGCAAAAGAACAGGAATTGAAGGACCTGTCCGCCCGTGCCTGTGAAGCCGTGGGCATTCAGGGCTGGGCGCGTGTCGACGTCATGCAGGACAACAGCGGCGCTTTCTGGCTGTTGGAGGTGAACACCGTTCCAGGCATGACTGACCACAGCCTGGTGCCGATGGCCGCGCGGGCAGCAGGGCTGGACTTCCAGCAGTTGGTCCTCGCGATTCTGGATGCCAGCATGGCGACGGGGAACTGATCGATGATCACCACGCTGCGTCACTCTCAACCCGCTACCGGCCGTGCTTCACGCAAGCCGGCACAGCGGGGCGCGAGCCGCCTGGTGCAGCGCGAGCCGCTTTCGGCGCGCTTGCCACGGCCGAGTCTGGGTTCGCTCAAGCGTGCCCTGTGGCCGGTACTGCTCGCGGGGCTTGCCGTGGGGCTTTACCAGCTGGGTGACCAGCTCGCGCCCTATGCCGATCGGCCGATCGCCAAAGTGAGCGTTCGGGGTGAACTGACCTATGTCGATCAGCAGGCGGTACAAGCACGCATGGCGCCATTCGTCGAAGCCAGCTTCTTCAAGGTTGATCTCGACGCTTTGCGTCACGACCTTGAACAGATGCCTTGGATAGCCCATGTCGAAGCGCGCCGAATCTGGCCGGATGAAGTCATGGTGCGTCTAGACGAGCAGCTGCCGATCGCTCGCTGGGGTGACGAATCGCTGCTGAACAATAACGGTCAGGCCTTCGCGCCAGACAATCTGACTCGGTATGAACACTTGCCGCAGTTGTATGGTCCGAAGCGGGCCCAGCAACGGGTGATGCAGCAGTACCAGGTGCTCAGCCAGATGCTGCGGCCACTCGGTTTTTCCATCGCTCGCCTGGAACTGCGGGCGAGGGGCAGCTGGTTTGTGACGACCGGGCAGGGCGTCGAGTTGCTGTTGGGACGGGACCAGATAATCGAAAAAATGCGGCGCTTCACTGCCATTTACCAGCAAGAGCTGGCGCAGGAGAGCGACAAAATTGCGCGGATCGACCTTCGCTACGCCAATGGCCTCGCCGTTGCGTGGCGGGAGCCGAGCCCGACCACGACGGATGAAGCCGTCGTTGCGAAGAATTGAGGAATGAAACACATGTCTAGCGTGCAAAGCGGCAAGATGATCGTCGGTCTCGATATCGGCACCTCGAAGGTGGTGGCGCTGGTCGGCGAAGTGACTCCGGATGGCGAGTTGGAGATTGTCGGGATCGGCACGCATCCGTCGCGTGGCTTGAAAAAGGGCGTAGTGGTCAATATTGAGTCCACCGTTCAGTCGATCCAGCGTGCCGTTGAAGAGGCACAGCTGATGGCAGGCTGCCGCATTCACTCGGCATTCGTCGGCTTGGCCGGCAACCATATCCGCAGCCTGAACTCGCACGGGATTGTCGCCATCCGCGACCGTGAAGTCAGCACTGCCGACCTCGAACGTGTGCTAGATGCTGCCCAGGCCGTAGCTATTCCGGCAGATCAGCGTGTGCTGCACACGTTGCCGCAGGACTATGTGATCGACAACCAGGAAGGCGTTCGCGAACCGCTAGGCATGTCCGGGGTGCGCCTGGAAGCCAAGGTTCACGTCGTAACCTGTGCAGTCAATGCCGCGCAGAATATTGAAAAGTGCGTACGCCGTTGTGGTCTTGAGGTTGACGACATCATCCTCGAGCAGCTGGCCTCGGCGCATGCCGTATTGACTGATGACGAGAAAGAGTTGGGCGTCTGCCTGGTAGATATCGGTGGCGGGACGACCGACATCTGCATCTTCACCGAAGGCGCTATCCGGCATACCGCCGTTATCCCGATTGCGGGCGATCAGGTCACCAACGACATCGCCATGGCGCTGCGCACTCCGACTCAGTACGCGGAGGAGATCAAGATTCGGTACGCCTGCGCGCTGGCCAAGTTGGCCGGCCCCGGCGAGACCATCAAGGTACCGAGCGTCGGAGATCGCCCGCCGCGGGAACTCTCGCGTCAGGCACTGGCCGAAGTCGTGGAGCCGCGTTATGACGAGCTCTTTACCTTGATTCAGGCCGAGCTGCGTCGCAGCGGCTATGAGGATCTGGTTCCGGCAGGGATCGTCCTTACAGGCGGTACAGCGAAGATGGAAGGTGCCGTCGAGCTCGCCGAGGAGATCTTCCACATGCCGGTGCGCCTTGGCGTACCGCATAGCGTCAACGGACTCGCGGACGTGGTCCGCAATCCCATCTATTCAACGGGCGTGGGCCTGCTGCTCTACGGGATGCGTAAGCAGACCGAGGGCACCTCCATGTCCGGTCTCGGCAACTTTGCCGAAGAACCCAAGACGTCTGTCGTGGACCGGCTCAAGAGCTGGATCCAGGGCAATTTCTGAGCAGTGCGGCTGTACCTAAAACTAGAAAGCTGGAAGGAGAGAGGGAAATGTTCGAACTCGTAGATCATACCCCGCAAAATGCAGTGATTAAGGTCATTGGCGTAGGCGGAGGCGGCGGAAACGCTGTCAATCACATGGTGCGCAACAGCGTTGAAGGCGTGGAATTCATCTGCGCTAACACCGATGCTCAGGCGCTGAAGAAAATCGAAGCGCGGACCGTACTGCAGTTGGGTTCCGCCATTACCAAGGGCTTGGGTGCAGGCACCAATCCCGATATCGGCCGCCAGGCTGCGATGGATGACCGTGAGCGTATCGCCGAGGTGCTGCAGGGCGCCGACATGGTATTCATCACTACCGGTATGGGTGGTGGTACCGGCACTGGCGCAGCGCCAGTCATTGCTTCGGTGGCCAAGGAAATGGGCATTCTCACTGTTGCAGTGGTGACCCGCCCGTTCCCATTCGAAGGGCGCCGCCGCATGCAGGTCGCCGACGAAGGTATCCGTCAGCTGTCCGAGTGCGTCGACTCGCTGATCACTATCCCGAACGAAAAGCTGCTGACCATCCTCGGCAAGGATGCAAGCCTGCTTTCTGCGTTCGCCAAAGCTGACGACGTGTTGACCGGCGCCGTGCGCGGTATCTCTGACATCATGCAGCGTCCGGGCCTGATGAACGTCGACTTTGCAGACGTCAAAACCGTCATGGGCGAGATGGGCATGGCCATGATGGGGACTGGTTGTGCTACTGGCCCGAACCGCGCTCGCGAGGCTACCGAAGCGGCGATCCGCAACCCACTGCTGGAAGACGTCAACCTACAGGGTGCGCGTGGCATTCTGGTCAATATTACCGCTGGTCTGGATCTTTCCCTGGGCGAGTACGCTGCGGTGGGCGAGATCATCGAGGCGTTCGCGTCCGACGAGGCGACGGTGAAGGTGGGTGCCGTAATCGACCCAGACATGCTCGATGAGCTACACGTGACGGTTGTGGCGACTGGTCTCGGCCCGCGCAACGAGAAACCGGTCAAGGTTGTAGACAACACTCTGCAGGCCGCAGCCGTAGCGCCGCAGCCCGCTCCAGCAGCGCGTCAGGACCAAGCGGCCGTAAACTATCGCGACCTGGACCGCCCGACCGTGATGCGTAATCAGGCTCACGCGACGGCTACTGCAGCGAAGATGAATCCACAGGAAGATCTGGATTATTTGGATATTCCTGCGTTTCTGCGCCGTCAGGCTGATTGATTGGATGTATCAGGACTATCGGGGTGATTGGTATTCAGCAAAGTGGGGTTCTGCTATGATCGCCACCTTTGTTGGAAACCATTCGCAACAGCGCACTAGCGAAAACGAGCCATGATCAGACAACGCACCTTAAAGAACATCATTCGCGCCACAGGCGTCGGCCTGCATTCGGGGGAAAAGGTTTACCTGACCCTGAAGCCGGCTCCCGTGGACACCGGAATCGTGTTCTGTCGCACCGATCTCAACCCACCTGTGCAGATAGCCGCACGGGCCGAGAACGTTGGCGAGACGACCATGTCGACTACGCTGGTCAGCGGTGACGTCAAAGTCGATACGGTTGAGCACTTGCTCTCGGCGATGGCTGGGCTAGGCATCGATAACGCCTACGTCGAGCTTTCCGCTTCGGAAGTGCCAATCATGGACGGTAGTGCTGGTCCCTTCGTATTCCTGATTCAATCGGCCGGACTGCAGGAGCAGGACGCCCCCAAGAAGTTCATCCGAATCATCCGCGAGGTTTCGGTGGAGGACGGCGACAAGCGCGCCACGTTCCTGCCATTCGAAGGCTTCAAGGTGAGTTTCGAGATCGATTTCGACCATCCGGTGTTCCGCGGTCGTACCCAGACCGCCAGCGTGGATTTTTCAAGTACTTCCTTCGTCAAGGAAGTCAGTCGTGCTCGAACCTTTGGTTTTATGCGTGACATTGAATTCCTCCGCTCGCACAACCTGGCCCTGGGTGGGAGCGTCGAAAACGCCATCGTGGTCGATGAAGACCATGTGCTCAACGAAGACGGCCTGCGTTATGAGGACGAGTTCGTGAAGCACAAGATTCTCGATGCAATCGGTGATCTTTACTTGCTGGGCACCAGCCTGATCGGCGAATTCCGCGGCTTTAAATCCGGACATGCTTTGAACAACCGTCTGCTACGCACCCTAATGGATCAGAAGGATGCGTGGGAAATGGTCACATTCGAAGAGTCCCAGACCGCACCGATCTCCTACATGCGCCCGGCAGCAGCCGGCTGAGCTGTACTCTCTTTCCTTTTTTTGAGGCCACCTTTGGGTGGCCTTTTTTTTTAACGACAATGCTGCTGGCTGAGTGACCTTGTCAGTTCATACCGTCCAGTAAGCCAGCCAGATCGTCGGCGTGCTCTTCTTCCTGTGCAAGGATGTCCTCGAAGATGCGCCGTGTTGTCGGGTCTTTATCGCCAATGTATTGGACGATTTCTCGATAGCTGTCGATAGCTATCCGTTCGGCCACTAGGTTCTCGAATACCATGTCGCGCAGTCCGTTACCCTCTGCATATTGCGCGTGAGCGCGCTCGGTGAGGCTGTCGGGATTGAAATCCGGAGCGCCACCAAGTTGCACGATACGTTCGGCCAAACGGTCAGCATGTTCCTGTTCTTCGTTGGCGTGCTCAAGAAACTCGTCGGCGGCAACGCTCGATTTGAGGCCAGTGGCCATGTAGTAGTGGCGCTTGTAGCGTAGGTAGCAGACCAGTTCGGTCGCCAGCGCCTCATTGAGCAGATTGATCACCGTCTCGCGATCCGCCGAATAGCTTTCCGTCACCGCGCCGTTTTCGACATGCTGGCGCGCGCGCTCACGCAAAGTATGTTTGTCGCTCAATTGCACATAACTCATCACGGTCTCCTGGGTATGGGGCGTGCGGTATTGCGCCGCCGTATGGCCGTCGCGCCTGTCGGCGTCTCTCAGGGCTATAAGCTGTGATAGGCGAGGGCACGGAAAGTTTAACCGCGCCCGTCGTTGGGGCGTTCGGGCTTGGCCGGCTCCTCGATAGGGATTGGTTCGCCGGGGTCCTGCCGTTCAGGCTCCGGTACTGGACTCGGCGTGCCGTCATCCCGAGGATCAGGTTCTTGCATTTCAAGCTCCATTAACTGAGCGCCTTTATCAGATCGTCCTTACGCATCTTGGAGCGGCCCTGCACGTCACGCTCTCGAGCTTTGTCCATCAGTTCGTCGCGGGTCAGGTCGCTAAGGGACGTGCTGCCTGATTGATTGCTACGTGCCGAGCCCTTGTTTGGTGATCTGCCGGAGCGCGACTCGGCTGCTCGATGTGCCGAGTCCTTGCGGTCGGCTCGCTTGGCGGTCTCGCTTTTGTCCTGCCCCGAGCCACCTTTGCGTTCGCCCCCGCCGGACTGCTTGTTTACGGTGGCCCATGCTCGGGCTTCCGCCTCTTCAGCGGGTACTCCCCGCTCCTCGTAACTGTCTTCGATATGTTCGGCTTTACGTTGTTGTTTATCGGTGTATTTGGATTTCTCACCTCTGGGCATGACGGCGTCCTCTTGGTGATGCAACGATGTGGCCCCTGTTGGACATGGCATCGTGGCGAATTAGCCGCGACGCCTATCCTGTTTGGTCCGCATGGCAGGCCTCGAGTTTCACTCGTGTTAGCATTACCGGCTGCTGCAAGCGGTCCGAGCAGCTCAAGAGGGAACATCCTTTTCGCGCCCGAGCTGGCATGTAAGGCCTGCACGAGGACAATAATTTCTGCTACGCCTCAAACGGGCGGAACAAAACACATTTAAGTTGGCCTGAACCAAGCGCGGGCTGCGCTATCTCGGTAGCTGCAGAGTGACGCGTGTATCGAGTCTGTTACAAATCCATGCCAGCCGTTTACGGCGGGCCTTGAACGAGGCGCTAACCAGATGCGAATCCTAGTATGCGGAGCCGGTGGCCAGGTCGGTCACGAGTTGATAAACCGTGCCGGTGGGTACGGTCTCGAAGCGCTCGGCATGACTCGCGACCATCTCGACATCACCGATGCGGAGCAGGTGACTGATCTGGTCCGCCGGCTCAAGCCGGGGCTTATCCTCAACGCGGCCGCTTACACGCACGTTGACAACGCCGAGACGCACCGCGAACAGGCTTACAGTGTCAACCGTGACGGTGCGGAGCGGCTGGCGCAAGCAGCTCGTCAAGCCTCTATCCCGCTGTTGCATATTTCCACCGATTACGTGTTCTCCGGTGATGCCCGAGCGCCTTATAACGAGGACGATGAAGTCGAGCCTACGGGGGTCTATGGTGCTAGTAAGCTGGCGGGCGAAACGGCCATCCAGGCTGTGCTGGATAAGCACCTCATTTTGCGCACCAGCTGGGTCTATGGGGCGCATGGCCACAACTTCGTTAAGACCATGCTACGCCTTGGCTGTCAGCGTGACGCGTTGTCTGTGGTTGCCGATCAGTTCGGTTGCCCCACTCAGGCGGGTAGCATTGCCGATGTGTTGCTGGAGCTGGCGCAGCGCTATGCCCAGAGCGGCGAATTGAAATGGGGGCTCTATCACTACAGTGGACGATCTCCATGCACCTGGTTCGATTTCGCCGTAGAAGTCTTTCGTCAGGCAGAAGCCAAGGGCATGCTTGCTACTCGCCCAAAGGTATCGCCCATTACCACCGCTCAGTACCCCACTCCCGCACGCCGTCCGGCTTGGTCGGTGCTCGATTGCTCGAAGTTCGAGACTACGTTCGGTATAGACACCCGGGACTGGCATGACGAGCTTTCCATTGTGCTCGACTCGCTGGCCAGGGCTGCAGCCTTAGTCGCAGCTGGCGCCGCGCAGCACACCCAGGCTTGAGCATCCAATCCGCAATACCGGCTCTAGCGCATGCAGCTAGGCCCGATGTGGTGATCTGACGCGTCTCTCAGGTATTCTGTCCGGCCTTTTACGAGGCGGCATGAAGCCGCAACGTTTGCTGGAGAAGCCGCGTGGTAGTGTTTCAGGCGATATTGCCAATCTTCGGCTTGATCATGCTTGGCTACCTGCTGGGCTGGCGGAAATGGTTGGCAGGGGAAGCGGCAGCCGGACTCGCCAACATCACCTTCAAGCTGTTCATGCCGGCGGTCCTGTTCACCGGTATTGCTCGGGCCCAGCTGAGTGATGGGATGTCACCAACGCTGTTGCTGGCCTACTTTGGGCCGGTGGTTACCATTTTCATACTGGTATCGCTGTTTGCTCACCGATTGCTCGGACGAGCCTCCCCCCTCGGCTTGACGGCAGCCTACTCAAACAACGTGCTGGTCGGCATCCCTCTGGTAACTACGTTGTTGGGGCCGGAGAGTCTGGTGTACGTATTTGCCATTCTTGTGTTTCACAGCCTGATCCTGTTTTCCCTACAGAGCTTCTATAACGCCTTCGGTTCAGGACAACAGGTCAGTGCCCCGGCATTGCTGAAGAATCTGGCCAACCCTTTGATTGTCGGTCTGTTGCTCGGCGCCATGTTGAATGCATCCGGTTGGGACCTGCCAGTGCCGATCTGGCGTGTGGCCGATTGGCTCGCCCAGGCCGCATTGCCATGTGCGTTGATGGTGTTGGGCATCAGTCTGTCGCGTTACCGACTGCGACCCAGCGCACCGGCGCTGGGCCTGGCACTGGTGAAGTTGGGTCTGTTTCCGTCGCTGGTCTGGTATGTGGGCGGATGGTTACCAGGTCTCAGTCATGAAGCCCTGAGCGTGCTGGTACTGCTGGCTGCCTGCCCAAGCGGTGTCAACGTCCTGGCCTTCGTTGTCAATCCAGAAGACACCCGCGTGGTCAGCTCGACAGTCTTCCTCTCGACGCTGCTGGCCGTGATCAGCTTGCCGATGTGGATGCTGCTGCTGTCGAGCTGACTGCGTAGATTATGTCCGCTTATCAGTCTGCGCGTGATTGGCGATGATGTCCTCCAGCCGCAGCCCGGTCAGGCCGTGAATGGTTTTCCAGAGGTAGTAGAAAATCGCCATCATCATCACCATGCTCGGGATGGCGATCATGGGGTAGCTGAGTAAGGTCATGCGCCCCAGTTCGGCATTGAATGCTTCGCTACCGGCCGGACTGTGGACAATCCATTTGGCCAGTACGTAATTCATGAATGACGAAAAAAAGAAGGTGACGCTGAGAAAGTAGGTCGCTCGCAGTAGTCGCGTCTCGAAGTGAGCGGTTTGCCCGTTGCGCTCAAGTTGCTCGTGAACCTTGTCGACGTTTAGTACCTTCGGGTTGTACAGCAAGGTACGGATCAATGGAAAACGGGTGCGAGTAGACGCCAGCACGGCGACCCCAATAATGCCGGGAATCGCAGCTTCCTTGATTGCCAGCCATTGCGGATCGAGCTGCAGCAGGCCGATCCCCCCGGTGAGCAGCACGCTTATCAGGCCCAGCAGCGCAATCCAGTTGAACTTGCGGTATTTCGCCAGCTCGAACAGCCCCCAGCTGAGCGGAAACGCCAGCGCCAGCAGCAGTGCGCCATCCGCGCCCAGTCGTTCTTCCCCGCTGAGCTTCATCAGGATCAGTGATGGGATGACGATGCTGATGGCCAAGTCCATCAACGGGCGCGGTTTATGCGCAGCCGCCTGATCGGAGCTTGGTCGATTGGGTTGGGTATTGTTCATGTGATTCGATTTCGTCTCGTAAGAGGGCGAATGATCGCGCGGCAAAGCGCGCATAGCCATAGGGCAATAGTGTCGTTTCGTGACTCGTTCAGAGGCGCCTCGAGGCAATGCGTCGTCGCTGCGACCACTGTCCCGCTTCGAACAATGCGACGACCAAGATAGCCAAGGCAAGCGGCAGCAACAGGTAGAAGCCTCTGAATACGATCAGCGCGGCCAGCACATCAGCCGTGGGCAGCTCTGGCATTGCGGCAAGGAACGTTACTTCGAGCACCCCAAGACCGCCGGGCGCGTGTGACAGCAACGCCAGCGAGAAAGAGGCCAGAAATACGCCGAGCACGACTAGGTAGCCGGGATTGCTTTCGTCCGGCAGAGCAAAATAGATGATCGCCGCAGCGCACGCGAGCTCGAGAGGCGCGGCAATGAGCTGCCGCCCGACGATAGGCAGGCGCGGGTAGGTGATGTGCCATTTGCCTACATGCATCGGCGGGAAGTGTCGCCAAGCACCGATCACATAGAGTCCGATAACACATAGCAGCGAAGTGCCTATCGCAATCGATAGCCATGGATCGACATCCACGAGCCTGTTGAGCAGTTCGGGTCTGAAAATCAACACGAAACCACTCGCCAGTAACGTCCCGAGGAAAAAGGTCAGTGAGCAGAATACGATCAGTACGCCGATCTCATGGGGTGTCAGTCCTTTGCTGCGATATGCGCGGTACCGCACCACCGCGCCGGAGAACACCGACGCACCGACATTATGCGCAAGGGCATAGGTCGTGAATGAGCAGAGTGTGATAAACCACCATGAGATGCGTTTACCGAGGTGCGCTATGGCGATCCGGTCGTACCACGCCAGCGCCACGTAAGCGCCCAGCGTTGCCAGCCCAGCCAGCACCCAGCTGCGCTGGCTGATCGCGTCGAGACTGTCGGTCAGTTCCGCCAGCGATAGATTACGGATTTCCTGATAGAGCAGATAGCCGGACAGGACTACTGCGGTGATACCTACAAGCGTCCAGGCGACATCGCTCCTCTTCATCATTACACGGGCTCCTTGGCGACGGCTTATGCCTCGAAGCGAAGATTCGGACAATGGGTCATGTTGCGTCGCGGAATAATTCGGGCGGTCTTTTATCGGCAGCGGACCGGACGTTTTGTTCATTGTCCGGCTAAATGCCGTTGGCCACGGCACCCGTACCCCGCCTTCGGGGCCATGTGCGGGGAAGCTCAACAGAGATGCGCTCATGCCAGTTATTTCTTGCGAAAATCAGGCTTTGGCAGCAGGTCCTTGGGGGCCAAACGTTCCGGATGCCGGCCTGATCTGAAAGCCTGCTGATCATCAGTAGGGCGGGTATGACCAGGGTCTAGCGATCCGCAGCGGCTGCTCGGCTCCTGGCCCAGTGCTCTATCAGCTCGCGTAGCTGGGACATTTCGACAGGTTTGGACATGTGCCCATCCATCCCGGCATCGCGGGCTCGCTCCCGGTGCTCACTGAGAATATGCGCGGTCAGCGCAACCACCGGCGTTCGCGGGCGCGCCTCGAACGTTTCCCACGCCCGTAGCTGCGTAGTGGCCTCAAAGCCGTCCATCACCGGCATCTCACAGTCCATCAACACCAGGTCGTATGGATGCATCTTGATCAGTGCGAGCGCCTCTGCGCCATTGCTGGCGGTATCCGGTTTGAGGTTGAGCTTGCTGAGCATGCCGCGGATCACTTTGGTGGATATGCTGTTGTCTTCGGCGACCAGGATTCGGAAATCTTCTGGCACGGATAGAGGCTCGTTGGCTTGAGTCGCTGAGGACTGTGCGAGCGCGCTGGTGCGTCGGGCAAGCTCGTCTGCCAAGGTGGTTTTCAGCGTGTAACCGGCGACGGGTTTGGCCAGGATGCGTTTGATGCCGGCGTTGCGTGCAATGATCTTGCTTGGCGCACTGCTCATGCCGGTCAGCATGATCAGCAGGATGTCGTGATTGAGGCTGAAGTCTTCCTTGATTCTGCTCGCCAGCTGCATGCCCGTCATACCGGGCATGTCCTGATCGAGCAAAACCACGTCGAAATAGTCGCGTAAGTGCGCCTTGGTCCGCAGCAGCGCCAGCGCCTCTTTGCCTGAGGCCACCGCACTGACCTCCATGCCCCAGCTGCTGCACTGCTGGCCGAGGACCTTGCGGCAGGTATCGTTGTCATCCACTACCAGCAGCCGGGCGCCTTTGAGCTGGTTATCGAGATCGCTGGCGGGTTCGGCAATTTCAGCCGCCAGTGGCAGACTCATCCATAGCGTGTTGCCGGCAATGCCGCCGGTCTGAATGCCGAATTCTCCATCCATCAGGTGAATCAGCTGCCGGGCGATAATCAGGCCAAGGCGGCCGCCAAGGCGGGTCGCGGCGAGAAAGTCTCGGCTATCAAGCGCAGCGTTGAGCAGGGCGTCGCGCTCCTGTGTCTCCAGCGGACGTCCACTGTCCTGTACGGTTATGCGCAGACGGGGCTGTCCTTCGCGCTCATCCACCGCTGCGGTCAGTAGCACCTCGCCTTCTTCGGTTTGCTTGAAGGCATTCTCGAGCAGGTTGAGCAGCGCCTGGCGCAGGCGAGTCGGGTCGCCAGCCACCACGTGCGGCATCTGCGGTTGAACAAAGCTGATCAGCTCGACTCGTTGCTGTTCGGCCTTGGCGCGGAAAATACTGAGACAGTCTTCGATGAGGGCGTTGAGATCGAACTGCACATCGTCCAGCTCGATTTGTCCTGACTCCAGCTTGGAAATATCCAGAATTTCGTTGATCAGGTTGAGCAACTCATTACCGGAGCTGTGAATCGTCTGAACATAGTCACGTTGTTTGGCTGATAGCGAGGTGCTGAGCAGCAGCTCGCTCATGCCGAGCACTCCGTTCATCGGCGTACGAATCTCATGACTGATCTTTGCCAGGAAGTCTGCTTTGGTCCGCAGTTCGGCGCTATTAACGGCTTCCGCTGTATGTTGGTTGCGGCTGTCAGACTGAATCTGGCGCTGCCGCTCGAGCAGCGCAAAGCTGAGGATCAGCCCGGAGCAGGTGGCTACGCTGAACATGATGCCAGTCAGCCAATCCGGGTCGAACTGATTGAAACCCAGCAGAACGGGCAGGACCAGAACGAAGCCGCCATCGAACAACAGCATGCCCGCGACCAGCAGCCGGGCGGGCTCGTAGCGCTGCCGCCAGTGATGAACAGCCACGACGGTGACGCTGACGGCGGTGACTAGCACCAGCGCATATATCAACCAGCTGAACCAGAGCTGACCGGTGAACAGTATGGTGGCTGCAAGCGCGCTGACCAGGCCAGTTTCCAGCGCAAGTACTCCTGTCGCCCAAGCTATCTTGCGGTGATGGAAAAAACCGTAGGTGAAGGCCAGCAAGGAAATACAGGTCAGCAATGCCGCCAAATCGGCGATCAACGGCTGGCTATAGATCAGCTTGGGCGACCAGACCGCAAGCAGACCCAGATTTGCGACTGCGCTGGTGAGCAGGGCACAGTGGAGCAGGGCAAGCCATACATGGCTGTAGCTCAAGGTGTAAGCGAAACGCAGCAGGTTGTAGATCGTCAGTAGTGCCAAGGCACCAAACAGGGCACCAAACAGGTAAGCCGGGCGCGCCAGCGCGACCAGTCCTACCTCATCCACGGTACTGAACCAGGCCATGATCGGGTGTGAAGACTGCAGGCGGATATAGGCTTCGCGAGGCGTATCGTCATTGGGCAGCGAAAACAGATAGGCGCGGGTAGGCAGCGGACGCGACTCGAGTGGTCGGAGCTCGCCAGTCTCGATATGGCGTTCGAGCTGCCCATCCCGCAGCAGATAGAAATCGAGATACTGCACGCGTGGGGCAAAGATCCACAACCAGTTCGGGTCGGCGAGCGCGGGAAGGTTTACCTGTAGCCAGACGGCGTTTTCACTGGCTGGAGCGGCGTAAGCGCGTTTGTCGATCCGCTGGAACAGGCTGCGCTGGGCGACAACCTCATCAAGCGTGAGCAGACCGGATTGATCGACGAGCAATCGCCAGTTGGACTCTGTCGCCGGTATGGCTTCTGGCGATACAGGAAAGGGCGCAGCTTCCGGAGCGGCGCCTAATGCAGGCCATGCGACCAGCGCAGCCAGCAATAGACTGAAGGTAAAAGCAATGGCGACCCTGAGTCGACGCACGATTGAAGTCCCTTCATGTGTGTGACGGTGGATTATAACCACCGCACAGGCGCTCAGTAATGCGCGCAACGATCAATAAAAGCTGCCGCTGCGCGCATCGCTCCGATTTTGGCGCTTAGCTTTCGCCCTGCTCGCGCGCTATCGCACGATAGCCTATGTCATGTCGATAGAAATGCCCGTCCCATTCGATACGGGCAGCCAGTGCATAAGCATTTTGCTGGGCCGCGGAGACCGTTTCGCCAAGCGCCGTGGCGCAGAGAACACGACCGCCTGCGGTGGTCACCGCGCCGTCCGCCAATGCGGTACCGGCATGGAAGACCTTGCCATTCAACTGGGCGGCGGCATCCAGACCGCGGATTGCGGCACCTTTGCTGTAATCACCCGGATAGCCTCCCGCTGCCATCACCACGCCGAGGCTCGGACGCGAATCCCATTGCGCTTCGACCTTGTTCAGCGCTTTGGCCAAGGCTGCTTCGACCAGCAGTACCAGACTGGACTGCAGGCGCAACATGATCGGCTGGGTTTCCGGATCGCCGAAGCGGCAATTGAACTCGATGACTTTCGGCGCACCGTTGCGGTCGATCATGAGGCCGGCGTAGAGAAAACCGGTGTAAACGTTACCCTCGGCGGCCATGCCATTCACGGTCGGCCAGATAACTTTATCCATCACGCGCTGGTGAACGTCGGCAGTTACCACTGGCGCTGGGGAATAGGCGCCCATTCCTCCCGTGTTCGGGCCGGTGTCGCCGTCGCCGACGCGCTTGTGGTCCTGGCTGGTGGCCATTGGTAATACATTGGCGCCATCGACCATGACGATAAAACTGGCTTCCTCACCCTCGAGAAACTCTTCTATCACCACCCGCGCGCCCGCATCGCCGAAAGCGTTACCGGAGAGCATGTCGCGCACGGCTTCTTCCGCTTCGGTCAGAGTCATGGCGACGATGACCCCCTTTCCGGCGGCCAGGCCGTCGGCCTTGATCACGATCGGCGCGCCTTTTTCTCGCAAATAAGCGAGTGCCGGTTCGACTTCGGTGAAGTTCTGATAATCGGCGGTCGGGATCTTGTGACGAGCGAGAAAGTCTTTAGTGAATGCCTTGGAGCCTTCCAGTTGGGCTGCCGCGGCCGTCGGACCGAAGCAGTCGAGCCCGCGCAAACGGAACAGGTCGACCACACCTTTGACCAGCGGCGCTTCGGGCCCGACGATTGTCAGCTGCACGTTCTGTTCGGCGAAGTCCGCCAGTTGCTCGATGGCTAGGGCATCGATGGCGACGTTTTCACACTTCGCTTCAGTTGCCGTGCCTGCATTACCGGGCGCGACGAACACTTTCTCTACGCGGGGATCCTGCGCGACCTTCCAGGCCAGGGCATGCTCGCGGCCGCCGCTGCCGATAATTAAAACCTTCATACTCGATTCTCTCGTCTGAGAGCTGGAAGCCGAAAGCTGAAAGTCGGAAGCAGCAGGGCTTCAGTCTTCCAGCTTCACCTTCGAGCTTTTAGTGCCTGAAATGGCGCATGCCTGTGAACACCATGGCGATGCCGGCTTCATCTGCTGCGGCAATCACTTCGGCGTCGCGCATGGACCCGCCAGGTTGAATGACTGCGGTAATGCCGGCTTTGGCGGCATTATCGATGCCGTCTCGGAACGGGAAGAACGCATCGCTGGCCATCACTGCGCCGGGCACTGGCAAGCCGGCATGCTCGGCCTTGATCGCCGCAATACGTGCGGAGTTGACCCGGCTCATCTGGCCTGCGCCGACCCCGACGGTCTGCCGGTTCTTGGCGTAGACGATGGCGTTGGACTTGACGAATTTGGCCACCTTCCACGCGAAGATCAGGTCGTGGATTTCCTGTTCAGACGGGGCGCGCTGGGTGACGACCTTGAGGTCGGCTTCGCTGATCATGCCAATATCGCGGCTCTGAACCAGAAGCCCGCCGTTGACGCGCTTGAAGTCCCAGCCCGGCGCACGCTCGGCTGGCCACTGGCCGCATTCGAGCAAGCGTACGTTGGCTTTGCTTGCGACTACCTCACGCGCTTGTGCCGAAATGCTTGGCGCAATGATGACCTCGACAAACTGGCGATCAACGATGGCTTTCGCCGTCTCGCCGTCCAGTTCGCGGTTGAAGGCAATGATGCCGCCGAACGCGGACTCGCTGTCTGTGGCGTAGGCCAGTTCGTAAGCCTGGCGGATGCCGCCCTCGGCATCCGGGACCACAGCGACGCCGCACGGATTGGCGTGCTTGACGATGACACAGGCTGGCTTGACGAAGCTTTTTACGCATTCGAGAGCAGCGTCGGTATCGGCCACATTGTTGAAGGACAATTCCTTGCCCTGCAGTTGGCGCGCGGTGGCGACGCAGGCTTCGTCGGCGGTTTCCATGTAGAACGCCGCAATCTGGTGTGGGTTCTCGCCGTAGCGCATGTCCTGAGCTTTGACGAACTGGGTGGTGAAGGTGCGCGGCAACAGGCTGCGGCCTTCGGTGGAAAGGGTCTCGGCGCTCTGATCAACCGTGCCCAGGTAGTTAGCGATCATGCCGTCATAGGAGGCCGTGTGCTCGAATGCTTTAAGCGCCAGATCGAAGCGTTGCGCATACGTCAGGCCGCCGGCCTTCAAGTTTTCGATAACGCTGGTGTAGTCATCGGCGTTGACGACGATGGCGACGTCCTTGTGGTTCTTCGCCGCGCTGCGGACCATGGTCGGGCCGCCGATGTCGATATTTTCGATAGCGTCCGGCAGCGTGCAGCCAGGCTTGGCGACGGTGGCAGCGAACGGATACAGGTTGACCGCGACCAGGTCGATCGGATTGATGCCATGCTCGGTCATGACTTCGCCGTCCAGATCACGCCGACCGAGAATGCCGCCGTGTATCTTTGGGTGAAGCGTCTTGACCCGGCCGTCCATCATTTCTGGGAAACCGGTGTAGTCGGCCACTTCGACCGCGGCGATTTCGTTTTCGCGCAGCAGCTTGAAGGTGCCGCCGGTCGAGAGAATTTCGACGCCCAGGGCAACGAGTTCGCGTGCGAATTCAATGACGCCGGTTTTGTCGGACACGCTGATCAGCGCGCGGCGGACGGGAAGGCGGGTGCTTTGGTCGGTCATAGACATTTCCTAGGAGCTACAGGCTGCGAGCGGCAACTCCTTGGGAACCGGCTTGCACCGTTCCATCGGAGCGCGCCGCTGATCAGAGAAGGTCGTATTGCTTGAGTTTCTTGCGCAGGGTGCCGCGGTTCAGACCCAACAGCTCCGAGGCCTTGGTCTGGTTGCCTTTGACGTAATTCATCACGGTTTCCAACAGCGGTGCCTCCACTTCAGAGAGCACCAGGTTGTAAACGTCGGTAACGTCCGCGCCTTCCAAATGGGCGAAATAGTTATGCAACGCCTTTTCTACACTGCCTCGCAAGGTCTGGCCTGCTTCGC
The DNA here is from genome assembly GCF_053470365.1 of Stutzerimonas tianxiuensis. Classification (NCBI taxonomy): domain Bacteria; kingdom Pseudomonadati; phylum Pseudomonadota; class Gammaproteobacteria; order Pseudomonadales; family Pseudomonadaceae; genus Stutzerimonas; species Stutzerimonas tianxiuensis. The sequence goes on from NZ_JBPVWS010000020.1 coordinate 51,987, forward strand.
TGGGCGTGTTGAGGTGTTGCTTTAGGTTCACATTGTCGCTCACGGATGTTGTTCCAGTTAACAAGGTTTCGTTCAACAGCGTCATGCAGCCACCCCTTTTCCTTCCCCCGAATCAGGGCTTGTACGGCGCTCGGCGAAAAACCTCCGAACGCTGGCGCATTGCGCATCCCTGTCTTCCAAACCATTGAACCGACCGCGGTACTCCTGCGCGCCGGGCAGTGTTGCCAGATACCAGCTGACGTGCTTGCGGGCGATACGTACGCCCATCACATCGCCGTAGAACACATGCAGCGCCTCAAGGTGCTGCAGCAGAATGTCTTCGACCTCAACCAGCGTCGGCGGCGCCATTAACTCGCCTGTGGCGAGGTAGTGGTTGATCTCGCGAAATATCCAAGGCTTACCCTGGGCCGCACGGCCAATGAGCAATCCGTCCGCCCCGGTCTTGTCGAGTACCAGGCGGGCCTTTTCTGGCGTCTGGATGTCCCCATTGGCAAACACGGGTATTGCGACGGCCTGCTTGATCGCTGCAACGGTCTCGTATTCCGCATTACCGGTGTAGAGGTCGGCACGCGTGCGACCATGTACGGCCAGTGCAGCGATTCCGGACTCTTCAGCAATTCTCGCTATGGAGAGCCCGTTCTTGTTCTGCCTGTCCCAGCCGGTTCGGATCTTCAGCGTGACCGGCACATCAACTGCTCCGACCACCGCCTCAAGTATCTCCGATACCAGTTTTTCATCCTTCATCAGTGCGGAGCCGGCAGCCTTGTTGCACACCTTCTTGGCTGGGCAGCCCATGTTGATATCAATAATCTGCGCGCCCAGTTCGACATTTCGAGCGGCCGCTTCGGCCAGCATCTGTGGATCGCCCCCAGCGATCTGCACCGAGCGTGGCTCCGGGTCCCCCTCATGCAGCAAGCGCAGGCGCGACTTGCGGCTGTTCCACAGGCGCACATCGCTGGTCACCATTTCCGACACCACCATGCCGGCGCCCAGACGTCGGCATAACTGGCGGAACGGTTGATCGGTCACGCCGGCCATGGGCGCGAGGATCAATCGATTCGGAAGGATGTAGGGGCCGATGCGTACCGCTGACATGAAGATTCCCTGCCTGGAGCCTGCTTGTTAGGTAGATCGGGACAGCAAAAAAGGGTGTGCATAATACCCGCTACGGATGACGGGTTAAAGGCTGTTCTGAACAAAATCTGAACAGCTCCGGACTTATAGCGAGCGGTAGCATGGCGCACTGAAACGGCGCGCGGTAAGCGCCGCCCGTCGTCTCGGGCACAGTGGACGTCAGTCAGGAGAGCGAAAGGCGAGGCTGTAATTCACCGCCTCTGTGCCAGGATCCAGGATGTCCAGCGCAATGTGGATAGGAACCTGCGAGGGCATTTCCCGTTGTCCCGCGAGCTCTCCGGAAAGGTATTCGCCCGGCTTGAAGGTTCGTCGCGCCAGCGTGTTGCCGCGAATGTCATCGAAGCGCACTTCCAGCAGCGGGAAAGGTTGGGCAAATGACGCACGGTTGTAGATGATTGCATCGACCACCAGTGCTCCAGCGAAATCCGGGTGGCTGCGCACTACGAGATTGCTGCTCTTGATCTGGCTGATATCGACTCGGGGCGGTAGCTTGCAGTCCAGCGCAGGGCAGATTTTCTCCAGCCAAGGGCGGTACTCGTCCTGTCGTGCCAGCTCGTCAAAGTTATAGATCACATACTGGGTCGCCAACCCCAGCAGCGCTATCAGGTTCAACAAACCCCAGCCCAGCCAGCGGCCCCACGGGCGCCGGCGCGCCTGCCAAGCGAGCTGCAAGGGTTCATCGTCCAGGTCGAACAACCGCTCCTCGCGATCTTGGCGTGGCGGGCGCGGCGATTCTCGCTCGGTACCGATCCTGTCTCGCGCTGCCAGCGTTGTTTGCCCATCGTCGCCGTCAGCGTCAGTAGTCAGATTGACTACCGGTTCGGCGCGTTCTGTAGCGTTCAGCTGCCCGATCACTGGATCACCAGGCGCCCCGAGCGGGCTGGGCGGGGCGGGATGTTCGACATTCACCGGAGTGAAGCGAATCTTTGCGGTGTCATGAGGATGTTCGACAATAGTTTCTGGTTGCGCTTCGAGCGGCTCGTTGCGCTCCTGCGGCTCTGAGTCCGCACTCAGCAGTTGCTCGGCCCACGCTTCGTCATCATCAGTCGAATGGTCGGCGTGCGGGTGGTGTTGTTGCTCGCCGGGTTGCGGCTCCAGCTCCAGAAACTCGCGGGAAAGCTCCAGCTCCTGTCGCTCAAGTTTCGCCAGCTCTTCATCGAGGTCCAGGCTATCCAGGTCCAGATCGTCGTGGATCCAGAAAGTGTCGTCTTGACCCGCAGGTTTGCCCTGCGCTGCCCGCCCGCTCGATGCTCCGCTGACAGGAGCTAGGGCGGTGGCGTCCGTGGTCGCTTCCCTGCTGCCAGCTGTGTCTGCGTCCTGCAGGTAGCGGGCGGCATTGAAAAGCTCCATGCAGGCGCCGCACCGCACCACACCCTGGGCCGCGCCGAGCTGGGTGCGGCTGACGCGGAAGCTGGTCTGGCAATGAGGGCATTGGGTGACGAAGCTGGTCATGCGTTGGTCCGGCTTAAATGGCCGTAGTCTAGCGCATGCTAGCCTGGAAGCAGCAGTGGCGGACGGCCGAGTTGATTGCTGCGTCTAAGGCAATGCTCAGAATCGACGGATACCGGTGATGCGGACCCAGCCGTCTTTTTCCGCCGTCGGGTCGAGCTCGAACTGGTTGGCATAGGCGGCACGCACCTCTTCAGCTTGCTCGGCCAATATTCCCGACAGGGCGAGACGGCCGCGGTGCTTGACCCTTTCGATAATGCGCGGCGCCAATGCCACCAGCGGGCCGGCAAGAATGTTGGCGACCACCACGTCAGCCTGACCCTCGGGTAGCTGCTCGGGCAGATGCAGCGGGAAGCGTGCCGGGTCGATGCCGTTGCGCCCGGCATTGTCGCGTGATGCTTCAAGGGCCTGCACGTCGATGTCAGTTCCGACGGCTTGCTTCGCGCCCAGAAGCAGGGCAGCAATGGCTAGAATGCCCGAGCCGCAGCCGAAATCGAGTACATCCAGACCCTCCAATGGCTGAGCATCAAGCCACTCCAGGCAAAGTGCCGTGGTTGGATGAGTGCCGGTGCCAAAGGCCAGCCCGGGGTCGAGCAAAAGATTCACTGCATCCGGCTCCGGAGCAGCGTGCCAGCTCGGTACTATCCATAGACGGCTGCCGAAACGCATCGGGTGAAAATTGTCCATCCAGCTGCGTTCCCAGTCCTGGTCTTCGATGCGCTCAAGCTGGTATTCAGGCAACTCACCGCCGGTTAGCAACCGCAGGTGGGCCAGTAGGTTAGTTTCATCGGCATCGCCTTCGAACAATGCCAGCAGATGGGTATGTGACCACAGTGGCGTCGTATTGAGGTCGGGTTCGAATATGGGCTGGTCTTCGGCGTCCATGAACGTCACTGACACTGCGCCAACGCCCAGGAGCGCGTCTTCGAGGGCTTCTGCCTGTTCTGGGGAAATGGCAAGACGAAGTTGTAACCAAGGCATTGTGGTCTCTCGCAGCGAGCAACCGGAATAGCCGGTCGCAAAAGTCGGGATCTTACTGGAGCGTGTTGGAGGCTTCCATCTTGGCGATGCCAGAAACGACAAGGGCTGCCGTTTGGCAGCCCTTGCTGATGTCAGCACTGGATCAGTGCTTGTCCATTCCCAGCTTCTTTTCCAGGTAATGGATGTTCACGCCGCCTTTGCAGAAGCCTTCATCACGCACCAGATCCCGGTGCAGAGGGATGTTGGTCTTGATGCCGTCGACGACGATTTCGTCGAGGGCGTTGCGCATGCGTGCCATGGCTTCTTCACGAGTGGCGCCGTAGGTGATCAGCTTGCCTATCAGCGAATCGTAATTCGGCGGTACCGAATAACCGCTGTAAAGGTGCGAATCGACCCGTACGCCAAAGCCGCCAGGCGCGTGGAAGTGCTTGACCTTGCCCGGGCTCGGCAGGAAGTTCGAAGGATCTTCGGCATTGATCCGGCATTCCAGGGAATGGCCGCGAATAACCACATCGTCCTGTTTGATCGACAGCTTGTTGCCGGCTGCAATGCTGAGCATTTCCTTGACGATGTCGACGCCCGTCACCATCTCGGTGACCGGATGCTCTACCTGAACGCGGGTGTTCATCTCGATGAAGTAGAAGTGCCCATCTTCGTACAGGAACTCAAAGGTACCGGCGCCCCGGTAGCCGATCTCTACGCAGGCGTCAGTGCAGCGCTTGAGCACTTCGGCACGTGCTTTTTCATCAATGTACGGCGCAGGCGCTTCTTCCAGGACCTTCTGGTGACGGCGCTGGAGCGAGCAGTCGCGATCGCCCAGGTGTACGGCGTTGCCTTGGCCATCGGACAGCACCTGAACTTCCACGTGGCGTGGGTTGCCGAGGAACTTCTCGAGATAGACCATCGGGTTTCCGAACGCCGCGCCCGCTTCGGTGCGTGTCAGTTTGGCCGACTTGATGAGGTCTTCTTCGTGATGAACGACACGCATGCCGCGGCCGCCACCGCCACCAGCGGCCTTGATGATAACCGGGTAGCCCACTTCACGAGCGATGCGTAGCGCTTCGGCCTCGTCTTCCGGAAGCGGTCCGTCAGAGCCCGGTACCACAGGTACTCCGGCTTTGATCATTGCGTCCTTGGCTGAGACCTTGTCGCCCATCAGGCGAATGGTTTCGGCTTTCGGGCCGACAAAGGCAAAACCGGATTTTTCCACTTGCTCGGCGAAATCGGCGTTTTCGGCAAGAAAGCCATAGCCCGGATGAATTGCGGTAGCGCCGGTCACTTCCGCTGCGGCAATGATCGAGGGGATGTGCAGGTAGGAGTTGGTCGCGAGGGCCGGGCCGATGCAGACGGACTCGTCGGCCAAGGCCAGGTGCATCAGCTCCCTATCGGCGGTGGAATGAACCGCGACGGTCTTGATCCCCAGCTCTTTGCAGGCTCGCAAAATCCGCAGGGCGATTTCACCGCGGTTGGCGATTAGTACTTTTTCCAACATCGCTGGCTCTCCGCGGTTCAAACGATGGTGAACAGCGGCTGGTCGTATTCGACCGGCTGACCATTCTCCACCAGGATGGATTCGATGGTGCCGCTGGTTTCGGCCTCGATGTGGTTCATCATCTTCATCGCTTCGACGATGCAGAGGATGTCGCCTTTCTTAACGCTCTGACCGACTTCAACGAAGTTGGCCGACTCCGGCGAGGAGGCGCGGTAGAAGGTGCCGACCATCGGCGATCGGACTACGGTGCCGTTGAGTTTCGGCTGTGCAGGCGCGGCGTCGGCGGCAGGGGCGACGGCAGGAGCGGCTGCGGGGGCCGGCATTGGTGCTTGCGCATAATAAGGCTGCTGCATTGCAACCTGCTTGCTATGACGGCTGATGCGAACGGACTCTTCGCCTTCGTGAATTTCCAGTTCGTCGATACCAGACTCTTCCAGCAGCTCGATCAGTTTCTTGACTTTGCGAATATCCATGAAGCAGTGACTCCCAGGTAAGTTCAAAGGGCATTGCTGCTCGCTTCTTCGAGGCCGTCGCGTGTTGCGCGCGGTCCTGTCAGGAAGCAGCGAGTTGTTCCAGGGCGGCCTCCAATGCCAGGCGGTAGCCGCTGGCGCCAAGACCGCAGATCACCCCTACCGCGACATCCGAGAAATAGGAGTGATGGCGGAAAGGTTCACGCTTGTGCACGTTTGACAGGTGCACTTCGATGAATGGGATGCTCACCGCCAGCAGCGCGTCACGTAGCGCAACGCTGGTGTGCGTAAAGGCGGCGGGATTGATCAGGATGAAATCCACGCCTTCGCTACGTGCGGCATGGATGCGCTCGATCAGCTCGTACTCGGCATTGGACTGTAGATGCAGCAGATGGTGGCCGGCATCACGGGCTCGCTGCTCCAGATCCTGGTTGATCTGCGCCAGCGTCGTGGCGCCATAGACGCCGGGTTCACGGGTGCCAAGCAAATTCAGATTCGGGCCGTGGAGGACCAGAAACGTCGCCATGAGTATTCCTTGTTGTTCTGTCCAGACGGGCACTTGAGCGAGCGCCCATCGGTGAGGGGAAAAACTATGCACGAAGCGAGGGCTGACTGTCCAGTCATGTGTTGATCGGCGTAAATGCCGACATTATGACTGGAGTTTGCTGCAGAGACTGTCTACAGAGAGGCTTCGGCGCGGTCCAGTCGCTCCATGAACTGACCGGCATCGATTTCGCCGACGACCCTTGCGTCGGTCAGCTCCTTGCCGGTGCGATCAAAGAACAGAACCGCTGGCGGGCCGAAGAGCTTATAGCGGTCGAGTAATGCCCGCTGCTCCGGGTTGCTGTCGGTAATGTCGAAGCGAACCAGACGGTAGTCTGCAAGACGTGGCGCAATCTCTGGAGCGGCGAACACTTCGCGCTCGATCACTTTGCAGCTGATACACCAGTCAGCGTACCAATCGAGCATCAGCGGTTGGCCTGCTGCCTGCGCCGCGCTGAGTTGGGCGTCGAGTTCAGTCGGGGTAGTCACTGTGCGCCAGGCTTCTGTTTCGCTGGCGGAGCCACCGGCGGCAACTGAGGTGGAGCGAGGCAGCGGTCGCAGCGGATCGGAGTTTCCCTGCAGCGCACCGACCCAGGCCGCCAGGGCATAGACCAGCAGCACCAGGCCCAGCAGCTGTGCGAGTTTCTGTCGGGGTGTCTTGAGACCAAATTCCAGCGTGCCTAGGAACAGTGCCGTGCCGGCAGCCAGCAAGCCCCACAGCGCCAGCGCTAGCGGGCCTGGCAAGACTCGTTCGAGCATCCACACGGCAACCGCCAAGAGCAACACACCAAAGACGTTGCGTACCGTGACCATCCATGGGCCGCTCTTGGGCAGTAGGGCGCCGCCGCCAATGGCGAACAGAATCAGTGGCGTGCCCATTCCTAAGCCAAGGGCGAACAGCTTGAGGCCGCCACCCAGCGCATCGCCACTGGCGCTGATATACAGCAAGGCGCCCGCAAGGGGTGCCGAGACGCATGGCGAAACCAGTAGGCTGGAGACCGCTCCGAGCACCGCGGCACCGAGGAAGGAACCGCCTCTGGCATTGCCAGCAATGCGCTCGAGGCGGTGGCCCATCGCTTGCGGCAAACGTAACTCGAACAGTCCGAACATGGCCAAGGCAAAGGCGACGAAAAACAGCGCGAACGGCACCAGAATCCAGGGCGACTGCAAGCGGGCCTGCAGATTCAGTTCAGCTCCGAACATGCCCATCAGCGCGCCAAGCACGGCGAAGCCGGCCGCCATTGGCAGGACGTACGCGAGCGACAGACCAAAGCTGCGCGTTCCTCCGATCTGCCCGCGCAAAACGACACCGGAAAGGATCGGCAACATGGGCAACACGCAGGGCGTGAACGTCAGCCCCAGTCCTGCGAGAAAGAACAACGCCACCGAGCGCCAGGACAGCTCGGCAGTGGTCTCAGTTGCAATGCTTGTATCCGTCGCTGCAGGTGCGGCCTTCGGCGTGCCGCCAATATCGATGGACTCGGTCTCCGGCGGATAGCACAAACCCTTGTCTGCACAGCCTTGATAGGTCACCAGTAAGGAAAAGGGCTGGTTCTGCGGGTTGCGGATTGGTAGTTCGACGTCGAGTACGCCGTAATAGACTTCGACTTCGCCGAAATAGTCGTCGGTCTTTTGCTCTCCCGCGGGCAGGTTCGCTTCGCCGATAACAACACCGGACGTATTGGTCTTGAATTTGAACTGGTGCCGGTAGAGGTAATAGCCCTCCGCTGCAACGAAGCGCAGCTTGACCTGTTCTGGCGATGCGTCGACCAGGCTCAGGCGAAACGCTTCGCGTACCGGCAGGAAGTCAGCACTGTTGTTCAGCCCCCCAAGCGTCGAGCTGGGGCGGCTGTCGAACAGGCCGGCAACAGCGGGGAGGGCGAACAATAGGATCAGTAGACTCAGCAAACGGCGCATGGTCATCTCACGGGAAGCAGTGGCCGCATGATACCCAACGCGGCCAATCGTCGCTCGTACGCAACGTCGCACTAGCGCACGTTCTGTAACCAGATGGTGCCGTTTTGCTCGACGTACGGCAGTGCCTGCAGTGCTTGTCCAGCGCAGGGGCCAGCGACGCATTTGCCGCTATCGATAAGAAACAGCGCGCCGTGGGTCGCGCATTGGATGAGGCTGCCGCTGCTGTCAAGAAACTGGTCTGGCAGCCACTCCAGCGGGATTCCGCGATGTGGGCAACGGTTCTTGTAGACATATAGCGTCCCATCCTTGCGAATCGTCAGCAGGCGCTGTCCTTCTCGTTCGAAACCCTTGCTTTGCCCCTCCATCACGTCTGTGGTCTCGCACAATCGAATCATCGGGTCCTCCTTATTTGCGAAGGATTATCACCCAATCGGTAGCGACAGGGTTGCCGAACAGAGATAGCGCTGGCGGAGTCAGTGGCTGGCTTTTATCCTTCGGCTCGAACCTCAACTGGCGAAACTTTTGATGAGCCCAGTGCTATCCGCACGCCCCTTATTTCTTTCGCTGGGCCTCGTGTGGCTGATCGCTTTCTGGTTGTCGCTGGCGCTTGGGCCGGTCCATCTGCCGCTGATCGACATTCTGCACGCTCTATTGCAGCTGTTTGGCTTATCGACGGGAGGTGAGGGCGTCGACCAGGCTGTGCTGATCCTCGGGCAGATCAGATTGCCACGCGCCTTGCTTGGCTTGAGCGTAGGCGCGGTGCTGGCGTTGTCCGGCGTCGCCATGCAGGGCTTATTTCGTAATCCACTGGCCGACCCGGGGTTGGTCGGTGTTTCCAGCGGTGCCGCACTAGGCGCCGCCGCCACCATCGTCGGGGGTGAGCTGGTCGGCGGGATCTCCCCCTTGCTCGAGCCCTATCTGTTGTCGGTCAGCGCATTTCTCGGTGGCCTAAGCGTCACTTGGATGGTTTATCGCCTTGGTCGGCGGGATGGGCGTACCCATGTCGCGACGATGCTGCTCGCCGGTATTGCGCTGACTGCTCTGGCGGGCGCAGTGATTGGGCTTTTCACCTATGTAGCTGACGACAATGCGTTACGTACCTTGACCTTCTGGAATCTGGGCAGCCTTAACGGCGCAAGCTACGCACGGCTCTGGCCACTCTTGCTGGTGACAGTGGCCGTGGCATTCTGGCTACCTCGCCGGGCGCGGGCGCTAAACGCTCTTTTGTTGGGTGAGTCGGAGGCGCGTCATCTGGGCTTTGATGTCGAGCGCCTCAAGCGCGAGCTGGTGTTCTGCACGGCACTCAGCGTCGGCGCTGCGGTAGCGGCGGCAGGAATGATCGGGTTTGTTGGTTTGGTGGTTCCCCATCTTGTCAGGCTGCTGATTGGCCCCGACCACCGATTGCTGTTACCGGCGTCGGCGTTGGCAGGGGGCAGTCTGCTGCTCCTTGCCGATCTTCTTGCTCGGCTTATGCTCGTGCCTGCGGAGCTGCCGATCGGGATTGTCACTGCGCTGCTGGGTGCGCCTTTCTTTCTCTATCTGCTATTGCGGCAGCCTCACTGATGCTCAGTTTGCAGGGGGGCTGCGTTCGGCGAGGGGCGTCCAACGTTCTTGTTGACGTTGACGTCAGGCTTAAACCGGGTGAGGTCCTAGGGGTGCTGGGGCCAAACGGCGCAGGTAAAAGCACTTTGGTTGGCGCTTTGAGTGGAGAGCTGCCTCTCAACGCTGGCGAGGTGCTGCTGCATCAGAAACCTTTGCACGACTGGCATGGCCCCGAGCGCGCCCGTTGTCTGGCAGTACTGCCGCAGAGCTCAACCTTGAGTTTTGGTTTTCGTGTCGATGAAGTGGTTGGCCTGGGGCGTTTACCCCATGACACGGGGTGTGAGGCCGACCGGACGATTGTGGCGGCTGCGCTTCGTGCGGCAGATGCGCAGCATCTGCCGCAGCGGAGCTACTTGTCACTGTCCGGAGGCGAGCAGCAGCGCGTGCACCTCGCTCGGGTGTTCGCCCAGCTCTGGCCTGGGCGTACCGGGCAAGTACTGTTGCTTGACGAACCTACAGCCATGCTCGATCCGCAGCATCAGCACAGCACCTTGCACGCGATTCGCCAGTTTGCCGAGCTGGGCGGTGCGGTACTGGTTATCCTGCATGATCTCAATCTTGCGGCGCGCTACTGCGATCGCCTGTTGTTGATGGCTGGCGGACATGTGCAACTGAGCGGTACGCCCGAGCAGGTGTTGCAGGCCGACCCGCTGAAGTCGGTGTTCGGTCTCGATGTGCTGATCCAGCGACACCCGGAACGAGGCCATCCGCTAGTTATTGCCCGCTGAGGATTACCCCATGCGATTGCTATTGCCCCTCGTCATGCTTCTGCTCACTGCCTGCCAATCGCAGCCGCTCTTGCCGACCTGGCAAAGCCCGGAGGGGCGTGAGCATCCCGATCTGGGACGGATTGTCGATTTGCGAAGCGGCGAGCATATCTCGCCGAAACGGTTGATTGACGAGCTGGCCAAGGTCGATCAGGTCCTGGTTGGAGAGCGACATGACAACCCGGACCATCATGCCCTGCAGCTCTGGCTTCTTCAGGCATTGGCGCAGCACCGGGCGCAGGGCAGCCTGTTGCTGGAAATGCTGAATCCGGATCAGCAGGATGATGTGGCGCAGGTGCAGGCATTGATTGACCTCGGGGAATGGCCGGCGGATCTGGCGGCTGCGCTGGACTGGCAAAACGGCTGGGAATGGAAGCAGTACGCGCCGGTGGTCAGGCATGCGCTGGCGCAGCCGTATCCGTTGATGTCGGCCAATCTCGACAGAGCGGAGATCATGCGGGTCTATCGCCGTATACCCACGCTGACCGGTGCGCCCGCTGACAATGAGGTGCAGCGGACCTTGCTTGAGCAGATTCGGATTTCACATTGCGACATGCTGCCCGAGACGCAGCTGCCTGCCATGCTGGCGGTGCAGCAGCAGCGCGACCAGCGAATGGCTGACCAGCTGGATGCTGCGCCGAAGCCGGCGATGTTGTTGGCCGGTGCTTTCCACGTCCGGCGAGATCTCGGCGTGCCGCTGCATCTTGAGAGCCATGACGGCCGAGTGACCACCCGTGTACTGATACTTGCGGAGGTGGAAGATGTGGTTCGCGCCGGTCAGGCAGATTTCGTCTGGTATACCCCCGCTCAGCCGCAGCAGGACCATTGTGCCGGACTTCGGAAAGCGACCGAGTAGTTGGCATAACGTTTACGCGGAGCCAATGTTTGCGCGGACAAAAAAAGACCCGGCAAGAGCCGGGTCAAAACCGTGATTAGCCTGATGAGGAGATAACCTGAAAGTCCGACTGCCCGTTCTTTCAGCTTACCGGCTGATCTCGCGACCAGTGGCGCTAATAATAACAATTCTCATTCGTTGGTCAACAGGAGAATACAAATAAATTTTCTCGGCTTCGTCGGGGGCTCTTGGCGCTAGGCGGAAAGGGGCATGCGCAGCTGGGTGACCTCTTTATTCAGCAAGTCGATGCGCCTGGCCATGCTTTCTATCAGGCTGTGGGCAATCTTGGGGTTGCTCTGCATCAAGCTGAGAAACTGATCCTTGGGAATAAGCATGACGGTACAGGCGGCGGTGGCGACGACGGTCGCGCTGCGCTTCTCCTGAGTGAAGACGGCCATCGCCCCGAAAATCTCGTCACGCTGCACGTCGCCAACCTTCTGGCCATCTACAAAAGCCTCGGCGTGGCCATCGATGATGATGAACACGTTGTCCGCATCGTCCCCCTGACGAATCAACTCGTCGCCCGCGGCAAAATGCTGGAAACCGGTTGTGGGGTGGATCTCGGGTTGCTTAAGGCGCGCCAATGCGTCTGACAACAGCGCCGTCTGCCCAATCAGGTACTGGGTATAAAGTTCCTGACGACGCTGATCGGTATGAATGTGGCGAAACACCTCGCTGCGCGAATAGGGAATCAGGCGAATAGCTTCCTCGCTGCGGTAACGACAAAGCGGCAGTTCCATTCCTTGACGCAGCCCAAGCAGGTCGCCTTCCTGCATGTAAAACAGCGGTCTTTCATCGACCAGTGCATGCAGCAGCCCGCTGTCGATGATGAACAGGTGCTGCTCGGGTAGATCCTGCGCCAGGTCGCTGGAACCCTTGATCTCGATAGTAGGTGCCGAAGGGGCGAGGCCTTCGAGCAGTTGCGCGGGGATCCCCTGCAAACGGTTGATCAGTTGATCGGCATAGGCCGGTTGTTCCCCGAGTAGATACATGTCGGCAATCCTTGGACAAGCGGGCTCACTGAGTTGGAGCGATGCGCGTGCTCACCATAAGGCCGCGCCGGACGAGAGTAAATCTTGTCCGGCGAGCATTGTGAGCTAGCTCTTGTCTCGGTAATCGTGCCGGGCCAGGTGCTGGTTCAGCTCGGTCTTCAGGGTGTCCGGCAGTTCCTTCCAGTTGACGTCACGCAATGCGCCTTCGATGGCGTATAGCAGCACTCTTGATGCGCTGAAGCCTCTGGATTTGACCGCATGGTAAGCGCTGACCGCGCCGAGCCGACGCAGATCATCGGCCGTGTGGATGCCTGAGGCGTGCAGCCACTGCGCGGATGTTTTGCCGAGATTCCTCAAGGTCAACAGCTCGTCGTGCATGATTGCTCCTATCGGCCTGGGTAGCCGGCGAGGAAATGAAGCGGCCAGCGAACCCGGCGTACGCGTTCTGGGTTCCCCCACAGGCGCTTGAACTTAGATTCCAGTTCAGTGACTGGGTCTTGGTCGTGGGTCTGCTGCCACCGCTTCACTGCCGACCAAGTACGCAGATAGCCCAGTAGCTGTGGCAGGCTCCAGTGGGTTTCGATAGCGAATGCCGGAGGTTGAAAGGTTTCGAATGGCACCTGAATGTCTCGGTAGCCGGCATCGACGCTGGCGCGTCCCTGGGGCCAGTAACCGCTAAGCGTATCGCTATGCAGCTGCCCGATCAGCGCATCCAGCGACGGTTCGATATGAAGCAAGCTGTAGCACCAGGCGCAGAACAGACCGTCTGTTGACAAAACCCGCTTTGCTTCGGCAAAGAAGGCCGGCGTAGCGAACCAGTGCAAAGCTTGTGCGACTACCATCACGTCGGCCACACCATCGCGCAGCGGTAGGTGCTCGGCCTGTGCAGCAAATCGCTCCGCAGATCGCCAGTCGGCAGTGCCGGTCAGTTGCTCAATGCTGGCATCGCATGCCACCACCCGATCGAAATGGCTCGCTAGTGCGCGCGCGGCCTGACCCGTGCCCGACGCAACGTCAATCGCGCAGCGGGGCGTCGAGCACTGTTCGGCGAGCCAATTGAACAGACTGTTGGGATACGCTGGGCGGAACCGCGCGTAATCGTCAGGACGAATTGAAAAGAGCTGGACGCTGTCACCCATGGCAACGGTCCAGCGGCATCAAAGGCAGAACACTGTGAGGCATGGCTGACTTCCGCTGACAGACCTGTACAAGTATAGAAGCACCGCCGGGTTCTGCCCTCAGCGGTGCCTGGATGACACTTTTCTGTACAGATGTCAGTCAGCCCGGTTGTCAGAGGCCCGGCAGGCGCTGACGAATATCACTGACCAAGGCGTCGAGGCTTCCCGCCTCGGGTGTGCTGATCTGCCGGTTGAGCAATTGCTCGCTCTCGCTCAGCGGCTCGCGAGAAGACTGTTGTGCTTTGATCACGGCCAGTGTGGCATCGGACGGATCGCCACCCTCAGCCTGGCGCTGGGTGAGCCACTGTTCTATGACTGCATCAGGCGCCTCGCAGCTGAGAATCATAAAAGGCACACCGGTCGACTCTGCGACCTGCCAGGCGGCTTGGCGATACTGATGTCTGAGATAGGTGGCATCGATCACCACCGAGAAGCCTGCGCTAAGCGCGTTCTCAGCCAGCGAGTGCAGTCGCTGATAGGTCGCATCGCCGGCCTCGGCATCGTAAATTCCGGCGTTTAGCTCAGAAGCCTGTGACTCTGGCTGCGGGCCATAGAGTCGTTTTCGCTCAACATCCGAACGAATCCTGATCGCTCCCAGAGCCTCGACCAGGCGCAGCGCAACCTGGCTCTTGCCGACCGCCGATACGCCGTGGGTGATGGCAAGGAAGCGGGATGGAATGGCGCTGTAGCTTTCGGCCAGATTGGCGTAGCTGCGATACTGGCGCAGGACGATCCGGCGCTGAACGGCGTCTTCTTCCTGATGCAATCGGAACAGGCTTACCTTGGCCCGAACAAGCGCGCGATACGCCTTATAGAGGTTGAGCAACTGCAGCGCGGCATAGTCTCCGGTGCGTTCCAGCCAGCCGTTGATAAAGCGCCGTGCCTGACACTTCAAACCACGATCTTCCAGGTCCATCGCCAGAAAAGCTGCGTCGGAAGCGATGTCGATCAGGCGAAATGGCTCGTTGAATTCGATGCAGTCGAACAGCACTACCTTGTCTTCGATGATCGTAGCGTTGCCCAGATGCAGATCGCCGTGGCATTCGCGGATGAAACCTTGGTGGGACCGCTGCTCGAGCAAGGGCTGCAGGCGGGCGATGCTGGTTTCGGTCCAGTCCAGCAGGGCGTCGAGTTGCTGCAGGTCTGCTTGTTCGGTGAGCAACGGACGAATCTGTTCGAAGTTCTGCCGCATCGGCGCGACGATCCCCTCGGCGCTGTTCAGCGCATGATCCGCAGCCACCTGAGGGATGCTCAGGTGGAACTCGGCGATTTGCTTGGCGAGGGCGTCGATGTGATTGTCCGTCAGCTCACCCCGGGCCTGTACCTCTGCCATCAGTTGCGTTTGTGGAAACTCGCGCATCTGCAACAGGTATTCGATTGGCTCGCCATTCCCGCCGATCTCCGGTTGCTCGACGCTGCCGGTGACAGGCAGGACCTGGAGATACAGTTCTGGCGCCATGCGCTGGTTCAGACGCAGCTCTTCCTCGCAGTAATGTTTGCGAGCCGAGAGGTCGGTGAAATTGAGGAAGCCGAAATCAACCGGTTTCTTCATCTTGTAGGCGTACGTTCCGGTAAGGATGACCCAGGAAATATGGGTCTCGATGACTTTGAAGCCGTCGACCGGGTGAGGGTACAGGGCTGGATTCTGCAGTGCAGCAATCAGTGCTTGGCTCACGGTCACTCCTTGTAGGTTTGTTGGACGGGTGTGTGAGCACTTGGGAGACAGTTCACACAGTCGGAAACGCTCCATTATGTCCATCCACGGTAAGCGTGCAAACCGCCAAGAGGCCGTCTTCGGCGCAAATCAAAGTGCGTATAATGCGCCGCCATGACTAAATCACGCTCGTCTCGTTCCCGCTCCAAACGCCGTTCCGGTGCCTCTCGCCCATGGCTAGGCTGGATTATCAAACTTTCTATCGTTGCGCTGGTGCTGCTGGCCGGTGTTGCGGTGTATCTCGATGCCGTGGTGCAGGAGAAGTTCTCTGGCAAGCGCTGGACGATTCCTGCGACGGTCTATGCCAGGCCGTTGGAATTGTTTGTCGGGCAAAAACTCGATAAGGACGACTTTCTCACCGAGGTCGATGCGTTGGGCTACCGCCGAGAAAAGTCGGTGAGTGGGCCAGGAACTGTTTCGGTCGCCAGTAACGCGGTTGAAATGCATACACGAGGCTTCCGCTTTTATGAGGGCGCAGAAGAGTCTCAGCGTATCCGGGTGCGTTTTTCCGGGGACTTCGTTGCGGGACTGGCGCGCATAGACGGCGGCGAGCTGCCGGTGGCGCGGCTGGAGCCATTGGTCGTGGGTGGGCTTTACCCTGCGCACAACGAAGACCGGATTCTGATCAAGCTCGATCAAGTGCCGCCGTATCTGGTGGAAACACTGGTCGCGGTCGAAGATCGGGAGTTCTTTGATCATTTTGGCGTGTCGCCTAAGTCCATTGCGCGTGCCGTATGGGTCAACCTTACCGCCGGGGAGGTGCGTCAGGGAGGCAGCACACTGACCCAGCAATTGGTGAAGAATTTCTATCTCACCAACGAGCGCAGTCTGAGCCGCAAGGCTACCGAAGCCATGATGGCGGTGCTGCTTGAACTCCACTACGACAAGCCGGAGATTCTCGAGGCCTATCTGAACGAGGTCTTTCTTGGTCAGGACGGTCGTCGCGCCATTCATGGCTTCGGTTTGGCAAGCCAGTACTTCTTTGGACGGCCACTCGCAGAGCTAAAACTGCAGCACGTGGCCCTGTTGGTCGGCATGGTCAAGGGGCCGACCTACTACAACCCTCGCCGTCATCCTGAGCGCGCCATGGAACGACGCAATCTGATCATCGATCTGCTGGCTGAGCAGCAGGTGGTCAGTCCAGAGGAAGCTGCTCAGGCGAGGCAGGCGCCGCTCGGCGTGACGCAGCGTGGCAGTCTGGCCGACAGCTCATACCCGGCGTTTCTCGATTTGGTAAAGCGGCAGTTGCGAGAGGACTATCGCGACGAAGACCTCACTGAGGAAGGGCTGAGGGTTTTCACCAGCTTTGACCCGATCATTCAATCCAAGGCTGAAAAGGCCATGACCGATACGCTGAAGCGTCTGGGCAAGGCAGCCGAAGGCGTAGAAGGTGCGATGCTGGTCACCAACCCGGAAACCGGCGAGCTGCAGGCCATGCTGGGCAGTCGTCATCCAGGCTTTGCCGGCTTCAACCGGGCGCTGGATGCATCGCGGCCAATCGGGTCGCTGATCAAGCCGGCGATCTATCTTGCTGCCTTGGAAAAGCCCAGCCAATACACCTTGACCAGCCTGCTTGAGGATGAGCCGTTTTCGGTCAAAGGAACCGATGGCAAGGTTTGGAAGCCGCAGAATTACGGGCGTACCGCTCATGGCACGGTCTACCTCTATCAGGCCCTGGCGAATTCCTACAACTTGTCGACCGCGCGGCTTGGTTTGGATCTAGGCGTGCCGCATGTGCTAAAGACGCTGGCGCGCTTGGGCGCTTCGCCCGATTGGCCGGCTTATCCGTCGATGTTGCTGGGGGCGGGCGGATTGCGCCCTATCGAAGTCGCCGGCGTCTACCAGACGATCGCCAGTGGCGGCTTCAATACTCCGTTGCGGGCCATCCGCAGTGTCGTTGCGGCCGATGGCGAACCCCTTAGCCGCTATCCGTTCAAGATCGAACAGCGATTCGACCCTGGCGCTATTTACCTGACCCAATATGCCATGCAGCGAACGATGGTCGAGGGGACTGGGCGTTCTGTATACAATCAGGTCCCTAAATCGCTGGCACTGGCAGGCAAGACCGGTACCACCAATGATTCCCGTGACAGCTGGTTTGCAGGCTTCAGTCAGGATCTACTCGCGGTGGTCTGGTTGGGGCGCGATGACAACGGCAAAACTTCGTTAACGGGTGCCACAGGCGCGTTGCAGGTATGGGCGGACTTCATGCGTCGTGCCGACCCATTACCGCTGCAGATGCCCGTGCCGGACAATGTGTCCATGGCCTGGGTCGATGGCCGGACCGGAGAGGGGACGCTGGAAAATTGCCCGGGCGCCGTACAGATGCCTTATATCCGCGGAAGCGAGCCTGCTCTGGGCCCTGGCTGCGGCATCCAGGCCCCGGCTGAATCGGTTATGGATTGGGTTCGTGGCTGGTTGCCATAGGTGGCGGCTGGCCGGTTGGTTTATTAAGAGGTCTGAACTGTGAACAAGCAATGGATGATCGTATTGTTGGCGGCGGCACTGCTGCCTGGCTGCGCATCGGTCAAGCGCGGCGCGATACCCGTCGTCGATTCGGGCGCGCCGGTATCGGAGGAGGTTTCCGCGCGCCAGCCCAGCCGCCGTGCTAACGCACCGGTTACCAGTGGGCAATCTGCGCCTGCAGACTCGGGCGTTATGGTCATGGTGCCGCAGCAAAGCTCCGAGCCATTGCAAACCTATGGCGCGCCTGATGTCGCTTTCTCTGGGGGATCTGCGCAAGCGCCTGCCGGTGGGACTGGACAGTGGACCCCTCCCGTTCAGTCCGCGCCAATGCCCGCCCCGGTCCAGCGACCGCCAATGCCTAGCGGAATCCCGTCAAGCAGTGGAACCTTGTCAGCCGATGAACAGCTCGATGGGCCGGTGCTGGCGTTGCTTACCACTGCACAGCAACAACAGGGAGGAGGTGACCTGAACGGAGCTGCGTCCAGTCTCGAACGGGCTCAGCGAATCGCCCCGCGCGAACCACAGGTGCTCTATCGGTTAGCTCAGGTCCGTCTGGCGCAAGGGGATGCCATTCAGGCCGAACAACTGTCTCGGCGTGGGCTGAGCTATGCGAGCGACCGGCCAGCCCTGCAGGCAAGCCTCTGGGAGCTGATCGCGCAGGCGCGTGAGCGTCAGGGAAATGCTGCAGGCGCTGCGCAGGCGCGCGAGCGGGCCAAGGTTTCGATGTGATGGATAGTCGAGTGCCGGCGTTGGCAGACCAGTTGCTACTGATCGAGCGCGAGCTTCGGTTACTTGGGGTTTGGGCGTCGTCGCCGCCTGCGCCTGAAGCGCTTGCCAGTCAGGAGCCGTTCTGCGTCGATACATTGGCGTTCGATCAGTGGTTGCAGTGGATTTTTCTACCGCGCATGAAGCACATTCTGGAGCAAGGTCAGCCATTGCCAGCCGTGTCGGGAATTTTGGCGATGGCTGAAATGGTTTATCAAGATCAGCCGCAGCGCGTGGGTGGGCTGTTTGAAGCGCTTGAAACCTTCGATCTACTGATCAGTGGGGGCGAAGGCTAAGCAACGCCGGCCTTTATAGGCAGGCGTTGGTCGCTGCGTTCAGTTACAGCTGTCGGCGATCTTTTGTTGGGTTTCGCCAATACGCGCCTGGCGTTCTTCTTCATTCAGGCGCCGGGTGCCGCCGTCTTCTTCTACGCGCACGCGCGGGTTGTTTTGCAGTTGTGCCAGATTGGTGCGCAGGGTAGTGCAATAACGTTGCCGCTCGGCTTCCTGCTCTGCAACCTGTTGCTTCACCTTGCGGTCAATGTCGCGCTGTTCGGACTCGCCTGAGTGTTCCGGTGCGTTGCCTTCGGCCACGGCTGGCTTTGGCGGGGCGATAGCCGTATTGAGCGTTTCGGCCGCCATGCCTTGGGGCGGCTGTGCTCCAAAATGCGTAACGCCTTTGGCGTCGACCCACTTGTAAACCTGGCCGGCCATGATGCTGCTGCTCAGTGCAAGCAGCAGGCCGCCTGCGAGAATGGTCAAACGCATGCTTTTCCCTTCAGTGGATGCAAAACCAAGCCGGTACTATACGCAAAAGACAGGAGGCTTCATTCTGCGCTGGATCACAGCTGAATGCAGCCGAAGGGCAACAGCGGACTTGACTTGACCAAGCCTAATCCGAACAATTCCATGCTTGCTGTTCTGAGAGGCCGCCGCAAGCGAGCCTTTCGCTCAATCATGAGGTGCATACCCGCGCCGACCTGCAACATCCGCAACGCGTTACCTCGCGCTGGGAGGGGCGCCCCGCAACACTTTGGGGCTTCCCTAGTACTCGCTTTGACAGTAGCTGACGTAGTCGGCGACCACCGTCGCTCATGCACTGCTTAGTAGTAAACCTAATTCTGGCCGGTCCGACGCGGAGCGGCTATCTGGCGTTCTAGAGGTGAATAACGTGGAACTTTTATCCGGCGCTGAAATGGTCGTCCGCTTCTTGCGCGACGAAGGCGTTAAGTACATCTACGGCTATCCGGGCGGCGCCTTGCTGCACATCTATGATGCGCTGTTCAAGGAAAAGGAAGTTACGCATATCCTTGTTCGTCATGAGCAGGCTGCTACCCACATGGCCGACGGCTATGCGCGTGCCACCGGCAAGGCCGGTGTAGTGCTGGTCACCTCCGGCCCTGGCGCGACCAATGCCATCACCGGCATTGCCACCGCTTATATGGATTCGATCCCGATGGTGGTCATCTCGGGGCAGGTTGCCAGCAATATGGTGGGCACTGATGCTTTCCAGGAAACCGACATGATCGGTATTTCCCGCCCCATCGTTAAGCACAGCTTCATGATCAAACATCCTTCGGAAATTCCCGAAGTGATGAAAAAAGCGTTCTACCTCGCGCAATCCGGTCGTCCCGGTCCTGTCGTTGTCGACATTCCGAAAGACATGACCAATCCCGCCGAGAAGTTCGAATACGTCTATCCGAAGAAAGCCAAGCTGCGTTCATACAGCCCGGCCGTTCGTGGGCATTCTGGTCAGATTCGCAAAGCGGCAGAGCTTCTGCTGGCTGCCAAGCGTCCGATCATTTACGCCGGTGGCGGCGTGATCATGGGTGGTGCATCTTCGCAACTCACTGAGCTTGCCAAGATGCTCAATCTGCCGGTTACCAATACCCTCATGGGCTTGGGCTGCTATCCGGGCAGCGACCGGCAGTTCGTCGGCATGCTGGGTATGCACGGTAGCTATACGGCCAACCTGGCAATGCATCATTCCGATGTCATCCTGGCTGTAGGCGCGCGCTTTGATGACCGCGTAATCAACGGTGCGACGAAGTTCTGCCCCAACGCCAAAATCATCCACATCGATATCGATCCGGCATCCATTTCCAAAACCATCAAGGCCGACATTCCGATCGTTGGCCCGGTCGACAGTGTGCTCACCGAAATGGTTGCCATCGTCAAGGAGATCGGCCAGGCACCCAATGCCGAGACTGTTGCCAGCTGGTGGAAGCAGATCGAGGAATGGCGCGGCAACCGAGGCTTGTTCCCATACGACAAGGGTGACGGCACCATCATTAAGCCACAGGCCGTTATCGAAACCCTGTGTGAAGTGACCAAGGGTGATGCATATGTGGCTTCGGACGTTGGCCAGCACCAGATGTTTGCGTGCCAGTACTACAAGTTCGATAAGCCTAATCGCTGGTTGAACTCTGGTGGCCTCGGCACCATGGGCTTCGGCTTTCCGGCCGCGATGGGTGCAAAGCTGAACTTCCCTGAAGCCGACGTCGCCTGTGTTACGGGTGAAGGCAGCATTCAGATGAACATTCAGGAGCTGTCGACCTGCCTGCAGTACGACCTGCCGGTCAAGATCATTAACCTCAACAACGGTGCGTTGGGCATGGTTCGCCAGTGGCAGGACATGCAGTACAACAGCCGCTACTCCCACTCCTACATGGAGTCGCTGCCCGATTTCGTCAAGCTGGTCGAGGCGTATGGGCATGTGGGGATGCGCATCACCGATCTGAAAGATCTGAAGTCCAAGATGGAAGAAGCCTTCGCGTTGAAGGATCGCCTGGTGTTCCTGGATATCGCTGTCGATACCAGTGAGCACGTCTACCCGATGCAGATCAAAGACGGCGCCATGCGCGACATGTGGCTCAGCAAGACGGAGCGGACCTGATCATGAGACACATCATTTCTCTGCTGATGGAAAACGAACCAGGTGCCTTGTCGCGTGTGGTCGGGCTGTTCTCGCAGCGTAACTACAACATTGAAAGCCTGACCGTCGCCCCGACCGAAGACCCGACGCTTTCTCGACTGACGCTGACGACGGTGGGGCACGAGGAGGTAATCGAGCAGATCACCAAGAACCTCAACAAGTTGGTAGAGGTCGTTAAGCTGGTCGATCTGTCCGAAAGTGCTCACATCGAGCGCGAGCTTATGTTGATCAAGGTGAAGGCAACCGGCGCACAGCGCGCCGAAGTCAAGCGGACCACCGACATCTTCCGTGGGCAGATCGTCGATGTGACCTCCAATGTTTATACCATCCAGCTGGCCGGCACGACCGACAAGCTGGACAGTTTCATCCAGGCCATCGGTACGGCATCGATTCTGGAAGTGGTGCGCAGTGGCGTTACGGGTATTTCCCGTGGCGACAAAGTGCTGAGCATCTAATACGACTTATCGAATGGCCCGACCGGCCAGCAACAGGGGTAATTCCATGAAAGTTTTTTACGATAAAGATTGCGACCTCTCCATCATCCAGGGCAAGAAAGTCGCTGTCATTGGCTACGGCTCCCAGGGCCATGCCCACGCATGCAATCTTAAAGATTCCGGCGTAGACGTAACCGTTGGCCTGCGTGCCGGTTCCTCGTCGGTCGCTAAGGCCGAAGCCCATGGTTTGAAAGTCGATAACGTTGCTGCCGCCGTTGCCGCTGCCGATGTCGTTATGATCCTGACGCCCGACGAGTTCCAGGGCCGCTTGTACCGTGACGAGATCGAGCCGAACCTGAAGAAGGGCGCCACGCTGGCGTTTGCCCACGGCTTCTCCATTCATTACAACCAGGTCGTACCGCGTTCCGATCTCGACGTGATCATGATTGCACCAAAAGCGCCGGGTCATACCGTTCGCTCCGAGTTCGTCAAAGGTGGTGGTATTCCTGACCTGATCGCGATTTACCAGGACGCCTCCGGTAGCGCCAAGAACGTCGCTCTTTCATACGCATCGGGTGTTGGCGGCGGTCGTACCGGCATTATCGAAACCACCTTCAAGGACGAGACCGAAACCGATCTGTTCGGCGAGCAGGCAGTTCTGTGTGGCGGTTGCGTCGAGTTGGTCAAAGCTGGCTTCGAGACACTGGTAGAAGCCGGATATGCGCCGGAAATGGCTTATTTCGAGTGCTTGCACGAGCTGAAGCTGATCGTCGACCTCATGTTTGAAGGCGGAATCGCCAACATGAACTACTCGATCTCCAATAACGCCGAGTATGGCGAGTACGTAACAGGCCCCGAGGTCATCAACGCCGAGTCGCGCGCCGCGATGCGTAATGCCCTGAAGCGCATTCAAGACGGCGAGTACGCCAAGATGTTCATCACTGAAGGCGCTGCGAACTACCCATCGATGACGGCTTATCGCCGTAACAACGCGGCCCATGGCATCGAAGTGGTTGGTGAGAAGCTTCGCTCCATGATGCCGTGGATCGCTGCTAACAAGATCGTTGATAAGAGCAAGAACTGATCATCGGTATTGCTCGAAAGGACGCGGCCTCGGCCGCGTTTTTTTTCGTTTTGGCTATGTGTCTCTGGTATAAACCGGTGTTTGGCCTAGGGTGAACCCGTTGTGCTAGGGCCTGTCGAAATTATTCAAACCTGCTGTAAGGTGAATTTGCATGAGTGAGCATCCCGAAGAGCCGAACAAATCCATCGAAACGGAAAGTCTTCTGCCGATCGACGAGCATATCGAAGAGAGCCAGGACGCCGAAGGTCGCAAGGTTCGCCATCGGGGCATCTATCTGCTCCCCAACCTTTTCACCACGGCCAATCTGTTTGCCGGTTTTTTCTGCATTGTCACGGCTATCAATGGCAACTTCTACGTCGCTGCTGCTACGGTCTTTGTCGCCATGGTGCTCGATAGTCTGGATGGCCGAGTCGCGCGCTTGACCAACACCCAGAGCGCATTCGGTGCGGAATATGATTCGCTGTCGGACATGGTCGCTTTCGGTCTAGCTCCGGCCGTTCTCGCCTACCAGTGGGCGCTGTCGAGTCTCGGAAATGTCGGGTTGACCGTGGCCTTCATCTACGTTGCCTGCGCAGCCTTGAGGCTTGCGCGCTTCAACACCCAAATTGGCAAAGTGGATAAGAAGTGGTTCATTGGTCTGGCGAGTCCTGCCGCTGCAGGGGTTGTGGCTGGATCGGTCTGGGCGGTTTGGGCGCTTGACGAACCGGGAATCCGCGGTCTCGATCTGCCCTTGGCGGTAATCATGTTGTTTGCGCTGCTGGTAGCTGCCGCGGGCCTGCTGATGGTCAGCAACATCAAGTACTACAGTTTTAAGGATCTCGATCTGAAAGGGCGGGTGCCCTTTGTGGCGATACTGATCGTTGTATTGGTGTTCGCCGTGGTGTTCAGTGATCCGCCGCGTATTTTGCTTCTGATCTTCCTCGCCTACGCCGTTTCTGGACCAGTACAGTTCCTGATGCGTCGCCGCAAGCGCGCCGAAAGTTGATTTTTGAGATTATCCGCTGTCTAGTGCTTGTTCATACAGCCTCGGACAGCGGAGTACATCATGCTTATCAAGACGCCGCGTCGCAGTGATTGTCTCGAATCAGAGATAACCCCCGAAGCGCTCTACCTGAACCGTCGTCGGTTCGTTCAGGGAGCGGCTTTCTCAATCGCAGCCGCAGGGCTGCCCGCTATAGCCGAAGCTGAACCCAACCCGGCGCGCTATGCGGACGTGGAACCAGCGGACTCGCCCGCTTGGTTTGACGAAAAGCTACGACAGGCACATTGGAAAGCGGTAACGGTAAAGAACGAAGCCATTACCCCCTATCAAGATGCTACGCATTACAACAATTTCTATGAGTTCGGCCCGGATAAGGGTGATCCAGCGCGTCACGCGCCGCAGCTTGTTACGGAACCTTGGTTCGTGACGGTCGACGGAGAAGTGGCGAAGCCGGGCAAATATTCGATTGAAGATCTTGTTACGAACGCCGCGCTTGAGGAACGTATCTATCGTTTACGTTGCGTCGAAGCCTGGTCGATGGTCATACCGTGGCTAGGGGTTCCGCTTGCTGATCTGATCAGTCGTCTGGAGCCGACAGCCGATGCTAAATATGTTCGCTTTGAGACCTTGGCTCGTCCAGAACAGATGCCTGGTATGCGTACTGGTTTTTCACTGATCGACTGGCCGTATGTTGAAGGCTTGAGAATGGACGAGGCCATGCACCCGCTGAGCTTGGTAGCCGTTGGGATGTATGGACGAGTGTTGCCAAACCAGAACGGTGCGCCGTTACGCCTCGTAGTGCCATGGAAGTACGGGTTCAAAAGCATCAAGTCGATCGTTCGAATCAGTTTCGTTCGTGAACAGCCAGCGACCACCTGGGAATCTATGGCTCCGCAGGAATACGGGTTTTACGCCAACGTTAATCCCAAGGTCTCCCACCCGCGTTGGTCACAGGCACGCGAGCGACGGCTTCCGGGGAGCCTGTTCAGCCCAAATGTCCGCGAGACCCAGATGTTCAACGGCTATGAAGATGACGTCGCACACTTATACGCTGGGATGGATCTGAGAAAGCACTATTGATGCGCTATCCCTGGGGGAGGTTGTTGCTTTTCTGTTCCATAGCTAGCGTGCCGTGCTACTGGCTGTATCTCGCCGCGGTAGCCGCGCTGGGCCCAGATCCCGGCAAAGTGCTAGTTGATAATCTCGGCCAAGGCGCTTTGGTTCTTCTGCTGTGTTCTCTGGCGATGACGCCGCTGAGGTATTTGACTGGCTGGTCCGGCTGGATTGTGTTTCGAAGGCAGGTCGGACTTTGGGCGTTCGGTTACGCCGTACTTCATTTAGCTGCCTATCTATACTTTCTCTTGGGTTTGCAATTTGGCGATTTTGCTGCCGAGTTGGTTGAGCGCCCATATATAGCGTTAGGGGTCATCGCCCTGGTAGGCCTGTCAGCACTCGCGCTGACGTCAACGCGCTGGAGCATGCGCAAGCTCGGTAAGCGCTGGAAGAAGTTGCACCGCATTGTCTATCCAGCGTTAGTCATCGCATTGCTTCACATGCTTTGGGTTGTAAGATCCGACGCGGGCCAGTGGAGCTTGTACGCCACCCTCGCAGCGATTTTGCTTGCAGCGCGAGTTCCGGCAGTTGAGCGCGCCTTGGTCGGAATCAACGCCAGATGGCGTGGCGATCCGTTAGCGAATAAAAACAAAAACAACCGTTGACGTGGGAATCTGAGTGCCTATAATGCGCACCTTCTCCGGCGCAGGCCTTTAGCGAAACCTCTTGTAAATCAAGAAGTTAGCGAAAATAAAGGCTTGCACGGATGGCGAATTCGAGTAGAATGCGCCGGGCTGGCAGGGTGGTGGTTGAGTCCTGTTGGCGGCTTCGATCAGGTTGATCGGAAGCGGTTGAAAGAGGTGGTTGACAGCGGGTTTGAACGCTGTATGATTCGCCTCCCGCTGACGAGAGACGCTAGGTTGATCGGAAGCGCAAGCGGTTGAGAAGAAAGAAAAACTTCTTCAAAAACAGCTTGACGAGAAACAAGGCTGCTGTAGAATGCGCGG
>NZ_JBPVWS010000021.1:0-72073 GCF_053470365.1 Stutzerimonas tianxiuensis
CGGCGATTGTGCGAAGAGGTGCACCTGAACCTGGCCTATCGCTGGTTCTGCCGGCTGGGTCTGGAAGACGAAGTACCCAATCACTCGACCTTCTCGAAGAATCGCCATGGGCGTTTTCGTGACAGCGATCTATTCCGCTGGTTATTCAATGAGGTGCTGCGGCGCTGCATGGCAGCCGGCCTAGTCAAGGGTGAAGGTTTCGCCGTCGACGCCAGCATCATTAAGGCGGATGCCAGCCGGCAACGTGGGGTGGCGGGAGATCAGGTCGATTGGAACGACCCAAAGCTCAGCAGCCGAGCAGTGCGTGAGTACCTCGAAGCCCTTGATGAAGAGGCGCTGGCTGAGGCTCTTCCCAAGAAAATTTCGCTCACAGACCCTCAGTCCCGTTGGACAGCAGCGCCAGGTGGCCCGGCCTTTTTTGCCTACTCCACGAATTACCTGATCGACACTGAGCACGGTGTGATCATGGACGTGGAAGCTACCCCGGCGCACCGTACCGCCGAAGTCGACTCGACCAGGACGATGGTCGAGCGTGTCGAAGCGCATTTCGATCTCACGCCGGAACGCCTTATCGGCGATACCGCTTATGGCACCGCCCCGATGCTGGCCTGGATGGTAGAAGAAAAGGACATCGAGCCGCATGTGCCGGTGTGGGACAAGACCGAGCGCAAGGACGACAGCCTCTCCAGTAACGACTTCCACTGGAATCAGGAAGCCAATGAATATCGCTGCCCAGCCGGCAAACCGCTACGCAGTGAATGGCGTGCCTTCACTCAGCAAAGATCGCGGGTAACCAAGGCCAACACCATCATTTACCGCTCCAGCCAAACCGACTGCGCCACCTGCTCGTTGAAAGCGAAATGCTGCCCCAACACGCCGAATCGGAAGATCGTCCGCAGCATCCATGAGTCTTCCCGCGACGTGGCTCGACGCATCGCCAAGACACCGGAATACCTCGTCTCTCGCTGCGAACGAAAGAAGGTGGAAATGCTTTTCGCCCACCTCAAACGGATCATGAAACTCGACCGTTTACGACTGCGTGGCCTAACGGGTGCCACTGACGAATTCACCTTAGCTGCGATGGTGCAGAACCTGCGCCGCATGGCCAAGCTTTTGCCTCAAGGGCCACCGCTGACGGGATAGGTACGCCTGCTACGAGCAGAAACCCTCAAATTAACCCTTAAACCGGAGCAAGGACGCTCAGTGAAACGCCGGAAGGCAACTTGAAGTGGCTTGCAGCCATTTCGACAGCAGGTACATCCGACCGCCTTGCTGCCGCTAAACCTACTTTTTCAACAGAATCGGCCGATTGCTGCCTTCCACAGCATGGTCACCGGTCAGCAATCAACAAACCAGTTGTAAAAATGGTATCCCGCGCTAACTGACACAGCACATGTGCCCAGCGTCAATAGAGGCCACTGTCCCTCGACACCAAGCCACCACTGCACTTTAAATAGAAGAGCTCCCACCAACGCGCAGGCCAGAACACCAAGACCCAGGCCAACCAAAGCGAACAGCCGAGCCCCTAGCCCTGGATTTCCGCCGTGCCAGTTCTCACTCAGGCAAAAGGGGCAATGATTGGACGAAGGCGAATAACCCCAGAAACCACGGCTATATGACGCCCTCGGAACCATCGCTTTGCCACAGTTGTGACAGGTAACCATCGAGTGTCTCATACCGCACCTCAGCTCAAATCGTCCTAGATGAGCCCATGGTGCGCTACCGCGGAAAAACCCCAACTACCGGACCTGACATCTAGCCAACACCTGCTGCTAAGCTGGGCATCGAACCCTCCCGCCCAGGTAACCGGGGTTATGCTGTAGGCGACTGATTCTACTGAATCCTCCTCGGTGGTCGACCGGCATCGCCCTGTCGCGAAACGAGAGTTCAGGACGCCAGTTCAACTCCTTCTAAAGGCCGCTCATCGGAAATACGTGCACGGGGCACTTATGGGGGCATCTAACAATAGATCTTTCAAAAAAGTATTTAAGAACAATAGGTTATGCATATATTTTGGATCCCCCCGGCTCCACCAATTCGAAACACCTAAACCCCTGATTTTCCTAGTGAATTTCAGGGGTTTTTGCTTTCTGGGATAGCGGATGTCGAAAGAGTGTCGAAGGCTCACGCCTGCTGAGCGGCAGCTTCGATCTCGGCAAAGTTGCTGATCCTCACCGAGCCATCTGGAAACCGGGCAACTACCTCGAGCTGTCCGCCCATAGCTTCGATGTGGCTACGCAGCGTGGAGATGTACATGTCGGTTCGCTTTTCCATTTTCGCGATCGACGGCTGCTGAACATGCAACAGCTCGGCCAGCATCTTCTGTGACAAACCACGCGCCTGACGCAGCTCATTCAGCGGCATTTCAGCGAGCAGTTCCTGGGCATTGGTCTCTACGCGAGCCTGAGCCTCTGGCGACATTTTTGCCCGCAAGTCTGCAAACTTCTTGGCCATCTATCAGCCCTCCTTTTGAATCTGTTCCAGGTGTTCATCGTAGAGACGATCCGCCAACGGAACGTTGGTTTCGTACCAGCGGTTGTCGCCCGTCTTGTCACCACCGATCAGCAAGATAGCCGAGCGCCTGGGATCGAATGCGTACAATGTCCGGAACGGGCGCCCGTTGTGCTGGGTCCTCAGCTCACGCATATGCCCATGGCGCGACCCGTTGATGGCGCTGCTATGCGGATAGCCAAGCGAGGGTCCACGTTCCTCTAGCAACAGCACGGATACCGCGACGGATTCCTGCTCTTCAGCCGAGAGCGACTCCCACCAGTCACCGAATTCATCGGTGTACTCAACGTCCCAAGTCATGCGAAATATAGCTCCTATGGAATATTCCTTCAACGGAATACTGTTACTCAAGGTAAAGCCGGCCCCAACCGTACCGCATCTTGAAGATGATCCGGCGCCAGGTGCGCATAGCGCATGGTCATGGCTAAGCTGGAGTGACCCAGGATCTTCTGCAGCGTCAGGATGTTCCCGCCGTTCTGGATGAAGTGACTGGCGAAGGTATGCCGGAGCGCATGAGCGGCTTGCCCTTTCGGTAGCCTGATGGTCGTTCGGGCTAGGGCACGACGGAACGAAGTGATCGTGTGCATGAAGGGACCGTGCTGTTTCCAGTGTTTCACGATCCGCCTCTCCAGCTCGGCCGAGATCGGCACAGATCGCACCTTTCCGCTTTTCGTCCCGCTGAACGTGATGACGCCATTCCGAACACTGGTTGGCTTCAACTTCTCCGCCTCGGACCATCGAGCACCGGTCGCCAAGCAGATCATCACAACCGGCTCGACGTGAGGGTTATCGCAGCCAGTACGGATCGAATCGAGCAGCTCCGCAATCTGATGGTTCGTCAGCCAGGAAAGCTCTCGTTCCTGGATCTTCAATGGCTTTACCAGGGCGAGCGGATTCTCATACTTGATGACTCCCAGGCCCCGTAGCTCGTTGTATACCGAGCGCAGATAGCCCAGCTCATTGTTGAGCGTTTTCGGTGAGGCGCCTGCTTCCATACGTACCCGGCGATCATGCGCATAGGCTTGCGGGTCGATTCGCGAGGCGATGGGATCTCGCAACCGTTTGGCCAAAGCATCGAGCTTATGGCGACGCCGCAACCCGTCCCGTAGAGAGTGGCCGTGCAGGTCATACCAGGATTCGATAAGCCCGGTTAGCCGTCGCGTATCAGCCGTGCTGGGCGACCACTCCCGGTTCTCGATTACCTTTGATCGACACGTCGCCTCGAATCGTTGGGCTTCGCCCTTGGTCTTGAACGTCTTGCGAAAGCGTTTGCCTTTGATCGGCTCAACATCGACTTTCCAACGACCGTCAGGCAGTTGTTCGATTGCCATCAGACCGCCCTACCCCACCTCACATGACGCTCCTGAAGCAGGTTCTTGATGTGCTTGTACAGATCCCGCTCGCTCATCTCCTTGGCGGCGTAGTGATCGCGGATGACCGGCCAGCAATCCCATTGCTTTAGGGTCTCGAATGCTTTGTTAGCGCCCACTCGCTCCCTTGCCAGCAGGCTTACGAAGTTTCCCAGGAACAGTTCCACGTTCTTGCCCGAGAAGCCCCGGCTCGTCTTGTAGTAGCGTTTGTACTCCGTCTCATCGACCAGGGAATCGACCGGCAGATCAACCCGTGCGTCTTCACGCAACAGCGTCCAGATGGGTTCGAAGTAGCCAGGGCGAGCGAGCAGCTTGAACTGGCTCATACCGTAGCGCCACAGGCCTTCCAGATGGGCTGAGAAGGCAGCAAACGAATCGGTGTCGATGGCTTGGCCGGTCTTCACGTCTGTCGAGCCGCTGGCGAACTGCTGGATGACCGAATGGTGGTAACGCAGCTCAACGCGCCATACATCCTGGGTCGGGTCATAGTTGTCCGGGTCTTTCGCATCGAAGGAATCACGGCGACGCCAAACGCTTTCCCAGTAGTCGAGCTTGTCATGGGCGCGGGCTTGCAGCGTCTTGTTGTAGATCCCGAGCTGTACGCCCCCGGCTGAGCCGAACAGGAAGGATTGGCCTTTTCCATAGGTGGCGGCTTCCATGGTCCACTGGATTTCCTTGATGCCCGAGATATCGCGGTTGGCACGTGCGCGGCAGTGCATGCGGGCCGTCAGGTCAGCCGGAGGCGTCCAGCCTTGCAGATCCAGGGCGAGGTGGACGGCACACTGGTTGCGCTCCCGGTGGGTCATCACGGCGGCAGCGTAATAGTCCATGCGCTCCTGGAGCCGTTCCGGCGACAGCGCGTCGATCGCGTGCGGTGACACCTCGATTTTCAGGTGCGGGCCGATCTGCTCCAGCTTCGCGTTGAAGTTCTTGATGAGCAGGATGAACCCAAGGTCGGCGTTCTGCAGTTTGTACTGGTAGCCCGAGTCCCGGCCAACACGCCCGGCGTGCCAGATCTCCCCGGCAAACTCGACCATCGCGCCCGGCTTCTCGAACAGCGCCATGATCTCGGGGCGAATCAGCCCGCGGTACAACTGGCGGACCGTATCCACGCCGCAACGCAGCAACCGGACCTTGGACAGATCGACGAATGCGGCTGTACCAGGATCGACGAACAGACGCCCGTTGCGATCTTCACGGGCAAGCATGTCTAGGCGAAGAAAATCCTTTGGTTTGCTCATTTGGTTCACTTCCTAATGCTGACTAATGCGGTAGTTAATCTGTATTTATCTGACGTGCTACAGGGACGTCAGCGCGGAGGCGCGCGCTGGCTGCGCTCGCTCACGCGCCTCGTCCCTCGGCACGTGTGAGAGTGCTCGGCCAGCGCGCAGCAAGGGCTATCGATACGAGTGATCGGGTCGGTGAATGACGTAACGGAATCACCAGGACAGGTTTGTTCCTGGGTGAAGGTCATCAGGTAGGGACGGTCAGGCGGCGGCGTGCTGACCCAGGCGAGGCAGAACGCAAGACTGGGCAGCGCGAGCAGGTGAGGAAGATTGGCGCGGCGCGCGAGGACGAATAACACCAAGGGCGCGGCCCTTGTCATCCCGCTCTTGCCGCCGAGGGCTCGGGAGCGTGGGGTGAAAAAGCTACCCCACACTCCCAGCGATAGGCTTTTCATAGTCGTGCAGGGTCAAGGGTGCGCTGCGCCCGTGCTTCCGTTCGACGGGACGGTGAGGCTGTCCCGACGAGCCGGGAGCGCGGCCCCTGACCTCCCGGCATTAGGGAGGGCAATGCGGTCCAGTACGTTGCCGGAACCATGCCGGTCGCGGTGCCGCATCACCCTGATGGTGCAGATATCGGAGAAGTAGACTTCGTTCGGGTAGTCGAGCTGGCTGGAGACGTTCAGCCCCATGAAATAGGCCAGATCACAGACGCCCTCCATCGGCAGCACAACGCCCAGGACATGCATGCACTGCCAGAACGAATCGGGTTCATCGTCCCAGCGCAGTTCCACCAGAACGGTTTGGCCGACATAGGTCAGCGCGGTTTGTGCGTCGAGCGCGAGGCGCTGGCTAGACATGGCTGTAATCTCCCGGTTGGAACTCGGTTTTCCCTTTGAGCAGGTCTTCCCGCAGGCGAGCGAGATTGACCATGCGGAAGTCGGCCAGCTTCATGCTCGGGATGGCGCCGGAGTCCGCCCAGTTGATGGCCTCCTCTACGGTGACACCGCTCATTTCAGCGAAGGTCTTGATGCTGCACAGGTCGAGGCTGTCGTCATTCTTGGCGCTCATAGCGGCTGCTCCTGCTGGGGTTTGTCCTGGGCAAAGCTGGCTTCGAGGCGGATCACGACTTCGGCATTCATGGAACGTCGAGCAGCAGAGGCGGACTGTTCGATCTTGGCGCGCAGTTCCGGCGGTACACGCAGCTTGAATTGCGGGTCTGTTCGGCTCATAGCGTCCACTCCTGTTCGAGAAGCTGCTGGGTCAGCAGGGCCACATTGACCATGGTCCGTTTGCCTACCCGCTTCGAAGGTAGGTAGTTCCGCTCCACCCAGGTGCGCACCACGATGGGTTCGTCGCCCATGCCGATCCACTCGGCGAACTTCTGCCACGGCATCAAGGGCGGTGCACCGTGCAGCTTTTGCGGGTCAAGACCTTCCGTATCCATAAGCTTTGTTCCACTATGTTCGGCATTAATAACTACCCAGATATTGGGTAATAGCTAACCACTGGGTGATTGTTACCCAGACACCACAGTGGAGCAATAGATACCCAGCAAATATTTTCTATATGGAACGCGCAGCTGATAGAGCACGTACATTGATCAAGATTGTCGGTGTAAAAAGGGCAAGCGAGCGAGGAGGCGCGTATGAGCGCTGGAGAAATGTCAGCAAGGGTGTGGTACGAGTCAGTACGGAAGAAATCGATGTGCTAGTCCAGATTTTCCCCCAATACGCTCTATGGCTCGCTAGCGGCCAAATCGCACCTGAGTGCGGGCAGACAAGCCCTGAATATGACGCAGAAAACCGGGGTGTGAGCCAAACCACCACGGATTAAAGAATGCGCAGATCGATCAAAGACTGCAATAAAACGAACGGCTCACGAAGCGCTTAACCCCTACTTCTAGGGAGGGTTACATAGATGGCAAAAGTAGAAGTAAAAGCAAGAGGGATCAAAAACAGGCTAAAAACTGTAAAACCTTACAGAGCCATTGCCGAATACATATGGAACGGAATCGACGCTGGCGCAAGCACTGTAGAAATATGCTATGACTGCAACGCCATGGAAAATGTAACCCACTTAATCATAAAAGATGATGGAGAAGGTATACCGTTCTCCTTAGTCGATAAAAAATTCACACCCGTACTCTCTTCGGAGAAAGCTGATCAGGAAGTACAGCACTCACTAATACATGGCAAGAATGGATTAGGAAGACTGACTTTCTTTCACTTCGCACAAAAAGCCAAGTGGAAAACATGCTATCAGGCAGAGAACAAAATCAAGCTAAGTTACGAAATAGCTGTCGATGCAGACAATATAGACAACTACCTTCCATCCGTAGAAACGCAAACACAAGAAGAAAAAACTGGTACAACGGTAAGCTTTGAAAACATATTCGAGCTATCTGACTACTACATGCAAAACGAGTTAAAACGCTATCTTCAGAAAGAATTCGCGTGGTTCCTAGAGCTAAAAAAAGATAGTGGCGTCTCGATTTTTATAAACGGCACCCAACTTGAATATGAAAACATAGTTCAAGACCGGGAATCCACAGCAATATCGATAGACACTCACAACTTCGAAATTACATTTATTCGCTGGGCAAGCAAATTAAATAGACATTACTCAAGATACTACTGCAAAGACCAAAATTGTAAATTCAAATACTCGCGCCCAACCACACTAAATAATAGAGGCGACGAGTTTTATCATAGCGTATACATAACAAGTGAATACTTTGAAAACTTTACACCCGGGACACCCCTAGCATCTAACGACTTATTAGGAACCAACGACCAATCCGACGAGTTCAAAGAACTCATAAAGCAAGTCAACGAAATACTAAGAACTAAAAGAAAACCATTTATTGTCGACCATGCGAGAAAACTTGTAGAAGAATATGAAAAAACCGGGATATTCCCAGAGTTCAACTCAGGCAACCGCTGGGAGCAAATCCGGCATGAAGATCTGAAAGCGACGGTCGTACAACTCTATCAAGTGGAACCAAAAATTTTCACCAACCTTAATAACGTACAAAAGCGAACACTGATTAGCTTTATAGCGCTATCCGTGGACAAGGGGGAAATAGGCGACCTATTCGAAATACTTGATGGCGTGATAAGTCTAAACTCGTCTGAAAGAGCGACATTCGCAAGACAACTTAAAACAACTAAAATGTCTTCCATTGTTAACACCATTGAGCTAATCAGTGATCGCTACAAGTCCGTTGCGGAATTTAAAAGACTAGTATTTGAACCAAGCATGTATGCTGGAGAGGTTCCCCATCTACAAAAAATGATGGAGAAAAATTACTGGCTTATCGGCGAAGAGTACCTTCTCCTAACCGCAGCAGAACCAAAGTTTGAAGAAGCACTTCGAAGATATACACACCTACTACACGGAACAAAACAAGAAACCACGATAGACCACCAAAGCAAAAACAGGGAGATGGATATCTTTCTTGTTCGCCAAGGAAAAAAACAAAGCAACATTGAAAACGTTGTACTAGAACTAAAGCATCCTGTTAACGTTCGACTAGGCAAAAAACAGTTTGACCAGATATACGATTACTACCAAGTTATAAAGTCTGTAGATCAGTTCAATGCATCTAATATGGAATGGAAGTTCTACTTAATAGCTAACGACTTCGATTCTACTGGATACATTGACAGCCAAATCCAAAGCCACCAATCACATGGAGAGCCAGGCTTAATTTTTGTCGGCGAGTACAAAGTGTACGCCTTCAAGTGGAGCGAGATATTTATAGAGTTTGAACTCAAGCATGAGTTTCTAAACCGAAACTTAAAACTTGAACTAGAACGACTCTCAGAAGGAGAGCACGAAGATGCAGATGACATCGTCAACAAGAAACGTACATCTGACGCACCAATTGAATATGAAGGCGCCCGAAGTACTGCTTAAACGAATAGTCATGTCTCAAAAGTGTCACAGACACAGCAAGGTATAGCCGGCTAATGCGATAGTGCGGCGGCCGCAATAGGCTGATCTGTTTGGGAAAGCGTACGAAAGCGGAGCATTGCGGAATCGTCGACATGGGTTCAAATCCCCCCGGCCCAAATAGCTGTTTGGACCTGTCTCAGACAGTCTACGAAACACCTCAAGAAGCCCGCCCCGTGCGGGCTTTCTTGTTTCTGACTGTATTTGCCTGTCTACGCCTCTAACTTCCCTTCGTGTATCCAGCTGTGTATCCCCAAGGTTAATGACATCCGTACGCTGCACCTTCGAATGTCGAATGAAAGTGTTGGATCTCAGCATGAGAGATCAGCCGGAGCGACTTGATCTTTTTCAACCGTGCGGTGCACCGAAGCGGCGCTGGCTCACGTTCACTCGTGCAATGCGTGCTCGCGGGTCGCGCCCACGCCTGGATGCGTGGCTTGTCGGCATATGGAGATCACATCAGCCAGCCAAATGCGCCCCCGGCTGCCGCCAAGCATCAAGGCGTGATAGCGACAGGCGGTGCGAGAAGGCCGCCAACCGCGGCAAATTCATCTCTTTCTGGAAGCGGTAACTTACTCTTTCGTCAGCGGGCAGTCCTGCCCGCTGCGAGATGGCGGCTATCGACTAAAGGCCCTTGCCCAGCATGGTGCCGTTGACGATTTCACCGTAGAGGTTCACGCCGTCGTTGGCGTGGTACTTGTCGCGGGTCTTTTCGACCGAACCGTCGATCAGCCGCGGATCCTGGGGCCGTTCGTGGCTGTTCATAAACGCGGCCACGTGCCAGGCGTCCTCATTCGACAAGCTGCCGCCCTTGCCCAAGGGCATGTTCTCCTTGATGAAAGCGGCGGCAGTGTTTATCCGGTGCATGCCTGCCCCCCAGTTGAACGAGTCCGCGCCCCAAAGGGGTGGGAACACATAATCGTCACCGGACTTCTGCCCTTCCCCGTTCTGCCCGTGACATACAGCGCATTGGGCCGCATAGACCTGCTCGCCCTTGGCCAGGTCATAGCCGTTTTCAGGTTTTGGCACTTCCGGATAGGCACGACCGGGGAGCTCCTGACCAGTCGGGGCCCCAGTAGCGAGCCAATAAGAATAGGCCGACAATGCCGCGATCACCGGTCCGTCCGCTTCTGGGGCCTTGCCGTTCATGCTGAATTGGAAACACCCCTGTAGCCGCTCGGCGTAGCTGTTGACCTTGTTGTTTTTCTTCCGGTACGCCGGATACATGGTGTATGCCGCCCACAGCGGAGCGGAGTTGGCTTTGCGGCCCTGCTCAAGGTGACAGTTCACGCATGCGAGGCCGTTGCCCACGTATTCCGGAGCCCGGTTTTTGGTATCGACAAAGATGGCGCGGCCTTCCTGGACCAGTTTTCCATAAGCATTATCGGGAAGCTCACTCTCCTGGGGTGGCTGGAAGTAACGGCTGCTGGCCGTCTCACCCGCCCCGGTGAGAATCTGAGACTGGTCCTCCATCACGATGTCATCGGCATAGGCTGGTGCGGCCAGGGCGATCAACAGCAAGGCGCTGGTTTGAGTGTTCATCTTGCTGCTCCTTGGTCAGTCAAACCGGCGAAGTACGCCGAGACGGCCTTGATCTCGTCGTCGGTCAGGCTACGGGCGATATGCCCCATCAGATCGTTGGGATCGTTCTTGCGCGTGCCTTGACGCCAGGCGGTCAGCTGCGAGGCCAGGTACTGCGCAGACTGTCCCGCCAGCGGCGGAAAGGCGTCGCCGACACCCACTCCGCTGGGGCCGTGGCAGGCGACGCATTCAGGGATGTTGCGCTCCCAGGCCCCACGCAGGGCCAGCGTTTCACCTGGACCTTCGGCTGCCGCAGTACGGCCGACCAGCTCCACCTGCGGTCCCGGCTTGTCAGCCAGCATCGCCGTGACTGCGTCCGCTTCCTCGGCACTCAGGGCAGCAGCAATAGGCTGCATGACGGGATTGGCGCGCGCGCCAGAAGCGAAATCGGCCAGCTGCTTTCTCATGTAACCAGCCGGGAGCCCGGCAAGCCTGGGAAAGCCAGCTGCCGCCATTCCCTCGCCCTCGACTCCGTGGCAGGTGACGCAAGCCATGGCGGCAGGATTGGAGCCGCCCTTGATATAGACCACCGTCGAATCGGCGGCATGGGCGGGCAGAAAGGCTGCTAACAGCACTCCCGTCAGCGGCCAGTGAGCGATATTCATAAAGCCTCCAGATCGTTTTTTATAGTTTTGGCAGCAGGCAGTGCTGTTTGACCTTTCTACCGTTTCGTTGACAGCGGCCCCATGATCTCGGCCAGGGAATCGGGACGCGGCGCCCCTTGTTGCTGCTGCAAACGTCCGTTGCCGTCCAGGTAGTAAATGGCTGGCGTTGCCGAGGCGCCCATCGCCCCCATCAGCGTCAGGTTCGCCTCAAGCTTCTCAGTCAGCTTAGGCGATACCTCTTCAAGCGGTTCCAGTTTGCTCGCCTTTCCTGCAGCTTCGTGCCTGTTCAAGGCGGCCGCTGGATTCTCAGCCTGCAGCAATGCGGCCGATTTGCCCGCGCTGTCCGGGCGCAGCATGCCGACCATGACATGGCGCAGCTGAACATCGCCGGACTCGACCCAAGGCCGGGCCTGCTTCCAGAACATGTTGCAGTACGGACAATTCGGATCGGAGAACAGGTAGACGATTCGCGGCGCCTCAACAGCGCCGTCCTGAATCCAGGTGCTGCTCTCGAGCCGTTGCCACATTTCCTTGCTGAGAGGTTCGTAGACCAGTTTTTCAAGGGGAGCCCGCGTCAGATCTTCGCCGGTGGCATCGAGCAGGCTGCCGATCAGCACGTGGTCACCGTCGGGCGTCAGATAAAGCGCGATGCCCTGTCCGTTATAGCGTGCTGCGTAGCCCTTCAATCCGCCCGGCGCGTCGAAGCTACCGACCACTTCGGCGCCGCGAGCCTCAACGGCCTGGACCGCAGGAGGCAGATCCTGTGCCAGCGCCACGGATGCGGGCAGCATAGCCAGCGTTGAATAGAACAAAGAAAGCGGTCGCAGATTTTTCATGGCTGAGTGGTTACCTCCAGTTGTTCAAGGGCGCGCGCCAAACTGGCGCGAGAAAGCTCACCGAGATGGCTGCCAACCTGGCGCCCGTCGGCGTCGTAGAAAAGCGTTGTCGGGAGCGCCGAAGAGCCTATGTGCTGGCCGAGGCGGCCGCCGGTGTCTAGCAGCACGTTGTCCAAACCGAGCGCTTCAGCGCTGAGGAAGTCCGCGATGACCCGCTCGCCTTCGCCCTGGTTGACGAAGAGAAAGGTCACCTCGGACTCGTTGCGTTGTGCTTCTGCCAGGACTGGCATCTCCCGTCGGCAGGGCGGACACCATGTGGCCCACAGATTGACGACGAGCGGCTTGCCGACGAAATCCTGCAGGGCAACCGGTTTACCTTGACTGTCGCGCAGCCCCATCTCGGGAAGGCGCGTGCCCTGCTCGAAGGCATGCAATGCGAAGGTCCCGAACCCCCAACTCAGCACACCGACAGCGACCGCAGCGCCCAGCGGTTTGCGCAATCCGAGCTCACGCCTGGCCAGCCATACGCCAAGCAGCACGGCCACCAGCACGCCCGGCCAGGCAATGAACCCGCCGTCACGAATGTCGATCACGCGCCAGGGCTCATCTCGGAAATGCTCGACGTAGACCACCACGAACGCCAACCTGGCGACGAGCAGCGCCACCAGTAGCAGCCTGAACAACTGCTGCTCGGGGTTGCGCTCGCTGCGCCGCCCAACCCACCAACCGGTCAGCATCGCCAAGAACAGGCTCGCCAGCAGCAATACATGGGGAACGGCCAGTGCGAACGGCCCCACGTTCATCGTCATCATCAGCCTTTCTCCATCGTTTCGTTCCACGTACCCAGGAATTGGCCGGCGTCGACCTCACCGGTTATCCGTTGCGAGCGGCGCTCCGCCCCGTCCGGGCCAATCAGCAAAAGCGTCGGCGGCCCCATGACCTGATAGCGACCGAGCAGCTCGCGGCTGGCGGAATTGGTCTGCGTCACATCCGGTCGCAGCATGCGTACGCCCTTGAGCGCGGCTTGCACCTGGCCGTTGCCAAACACTTCCTTCTCCATGACCTTGCACGACACACACCAGTCCGCGTAGTAGTCGATCAGTACCCATTGCCCGGCAGCTTTGGCGGCAGCAAGCTCACGATCAAGAACAGCCGGATCGGTGAAACCAACGAAACCCTGCGGACCTTCGATCTCAGTTGTCGAAGCGACGCTGCTGGTGAACACGGCAAGCGGCCGGCTCGGATCCTCCGCGCCACCCGCCGCACCCAGCACCAGCGCCACGCCCCATACGCCGGATAACGCTGCAACGGAGCTGAGCAACGCCCGATGCTGCTTGAGCTGACGCGACAGCTGCAGGAGTCCGCTGGCAGCCAGCAGCCAGAATGCACCCCACACACCCACCCACCACGAATCCGTCAGCAACGGGCGGAGCACATAGAGGGCCGCGACCAGAAATATGAAACCAAACGTGGTTTTGACGCGGTCCATCCAGGGCCCCGGTTTCGGCAGGAAGCGATTGCCGACCGTCACCAGCAATACCAACGGCGTTCCGATGCCCAGGCCAAGGGCAAACAGCACCAGCCCTCCGTTGACGGCACTGCCGCTCTGGGCGATATACAGCAGTGCCGCAGCCAGCGGAGCGGTCATGCAGGGCCCGACCAGCAAGCCGGACAACACCCCGAGTGCGCTGGCCCCAGCTAGGCTACCGCCTTGTCGCTTGCGTCCGGCCTGTTCCAGCCGATCACGCAGACCAGCCGGCAACTGCAGCTCGAAGAAACCAAACATTGGTAAGGAAAGCAGAACGAACAGGCCGGCAAAACTGGCGATCAGCCAGGGCTGCATCAGCCATCCCTGCAGATTCGCACCGAGAAGCGCAGCCACGACACCCAGCGCGGCGTAGACCAGCGCCATGCTGACCACATAGGAAGCGGCAAGCAGCATGCCGCGGCGAGGGCTGGCCCGGCTGCCGACCACAATACCGGCAAGGATTGGCAGCATCGGCAGGGAGCACGGCGCAAAGGCGAGCAACAAGCCAAGCCCAAAGAAGATCGTCAGACTCCAGCCAAGCGGCTGTTGCGCCAGTCTGCTTGCCAGTGCCTGATCATCGGCCTGAACAGGCTCAGAGGGTCCCGCTGCAGACCCGCTCAGATCGACCGTGCGAGTCTGCGGCGGATAGCACAAGCCGGCCTCGGCGCAGCCTTGCCATCCCAGTTCTAGCGTAGCGAGGCCTGGCTCGGCGAGGGTGACTTCCAGGCTGTTGCGATAGACCTGTGAATCGCCAAAATACTCGTCGTGATAGGGCTCTCCCGGTGGCAACTGCGGTTCGTTACCTGCTGCCAAACCACCAAACCGCAGCCGCTCCTGATACAGGTAATAACCTGGCGCGATGTCCCAGCGCAGCACAACACCGCCGCTGGCTGGGCGTTCGACCCGCAGGCTGAACGCTTGGTCGACCGGT
The DNA here is from genome assembly GCF_053470365.1 of Stutzerimonas tianxiuensis. Taxonomy (NCBI): domain Bacteria; kingdom Pseudomonadati; phylum Pseudomonadota; class Gammaproteobacteria; order Pseudomonadales; family Pseudomonadaceae; genus Stutzerimonas; species Stutzerimonas tianxiuensis. The sequence continues at coordinate 14,543 of NZ_JBPVWS010000021.1, forward strand.
AAGAAGGTCTCCTGCTTCTGACCAAGCGCGAACGGCGCAGCACTCGCCAGCTGCACAAGCCAGAGGCAGCAGGCCAGAGAGAAAAGGACCGCTCGCATGAACTACACACCCCATCAGCAAATTCAATGCGAGCATGGCGACTGGGGATTAAGTGGCCGTTAACGAATTGGCTTGGAGCTGACCACTGACCGACAGAGAAGAGACCGACATGCGAGGCTACGCGAGCAACTCAGCGTACCCTCTGATAACGCTCCGTTAATCGAGAAGCGTGATACTGGCCGGTGCATTCAAGACGAGTTTCCCATGCAGGTACTGCTGACAGAAGACAATGCGCTCATCGCGAGTGGCATCGTTGCCGGGCTCCAAGCCCAGGGCTTCGGCGTGGCCCATGCCGCGACTGCCGCTCAGGCGGACGCGCTGCTGCGCACGGCCCGCTTCGATCTGATGATTCTCGATCTGGGGCTGCCAGACGAAGATGGCCTGCACTTTCTCCGGCGACTGCGGCGTCGCGGGCTCGAATTGCCCGTGCTCGTTCTGACAGCCCGGGATGCGGTGGCCGAACGTGTCTCGGGGCTCCAGGCAGGCGCCGACGACTACCTGGTCAAACCCTTTGATCTGCGCGAACTGGCGGCGCGGCTGCATGCTCTGCTGCGCCGCGTCGCCGGACGAACGACGCACCTGATCGAACACGGTCCGCTGAGCTATGACCCGGCCGCCTGCTCCGCCTCCATGGCGGGCGAACCAGTTGACCTGTCCCGGCGTGAACAGGCGCTGCTGCAAGCGCTCTTGCAGAACCCCGGCCGGGTGCTTTCGGCCGAGCAGCTCAAAGACGCGGTATACGGGCTGGACGACGAGGTCGAAAGCAATGCGCTCAACGTCCACATCCATCATCTGCGTCGCAAGCTGGGCAACGGCATTGTCGAAACCGTCAGGGGCCTCGGCTATCGGCTGGGACCCGCCGGGCCCGTGACCGAACCGGCCCGAGCCACCGACACATGAGTCTGCGCCTGCGTCTGACCCTCGCACTCGGCGCCGCTTTTGTGCTGCTCTGGTCGGCGGCAGCGACCTGGATGCTGTTCGATGTACGCAACCAGCTGATGCTGTCGCTCGATCAGCGACTGGCCGCATCGGCTCGGATGGTCACCGGGCTGCTGGTGCAACTGCCGCAGCCGCAGCTGGGTGAAGGCGGTATAACTCGCTTGAGCGCAGAGCAGCTCGGTATCGAGAACGGGCTGGCCTGCCAGGTCAGCTCGCTGCGCGGTGAGGTACTCGCGCGCAGCCATTCGGCGCCAGACAGCGTGCTCGACGCCCAGCACACCGGCTTTCACAACCAGCTGATCGGCGACACGGCCTGGCGAACCTTCACCATGATCCGCGACGGGATGCGCATCACCACGGCTGATCGACTCGATGAACGCGCGACGCTCAAGCGCTCGGTGCTGCTGGCTGCAGCACTGCCGGTACTGGTCGCCCTGCTCGGCAGTCTGGTCGTGCTCTGGATTGGCCTTGGCAAAGGCCTGTCGCCACTCAGGCGAATCCGCACCGCTCTGGCGCAGCGCAGTGCCGACTCGGTCGATCCCCTGATCATCGAACGGCTGCCGCCGGAATTGGCGCCTTTGGTAGAAACACAGAATCAGCTGTTTGCACGGATCGCGCAGGCGCTCGAACGTGAACGCCGGCTCACCGATGATGCCGCCCACGAGTTGCGCAGCCCGCTGACGGCCATCAAGACCCATCTGCAGGTCGCAGCCATGACCGAGGGCGATACCGCCAGACGGGCGTTGGCCCAGGCCGAGCTCGGCACCGATCGCTTGCACCGAACACTGGAGCAGCTGCTGATGCTGGCCCGTGTGGAGGGACGAGTGTCTTTCGATGACGGCCAACGGTGCACGGCCATCGAGGTGGCGCAACTGGCCATCGCTGACGCCAGCCAGCAGCCAGGTCCCGGCATCGAGTTGAACGCGGCAGCAGACGTGTCCCTGCGTGCCCTGGCCATGCCGCCCGCTCTGGCCATCGCCGCACTGCGCAATCTGCTGGACAACGCACGTCGGCATACGCGCCCAGGGTCCCACGTTCAGCTGTCACTGCAGCAGCATGCTGAAGACAAGGTTTGCTTCACGGTGGTCGATCACGGACCGGTCATCGCTGCACAACAGGTCGAACGATTTACCGAACGATTCTGGCGAAACAGCGAGGGGGACGGCAGCGGGCTCGGGCTCTCCATCGTCAAGGCCATCGCCGAGCGCAGCGGTTGTGAACTCAGGTTCGTCGCCCACGGCGATGGACTGCAGGTCGAGCTGATCGCTGGTTTGCAGGAGGACGTTATTGAGAAGACTTCGCGGCTGAGTGATTCGCCATATCAACCGACTGACCGGTGACGCTTACGCTACGTATGCCGCATGCGAGACGCGCCATCGTGCGCCCTGCTCAAGGCTCGCTGACGTTCTCCTCGACGTGAGGCGCCTGACAGTACAGCTTGTACAACACCTGCATGACCTCCATCGCTTGGGGACTGGCGATGCCGTAGTAGACCTGCTTGCCTTCGCGACGGGTGCTGACCATGCCGTTATGCCGTAGCACGGTCAGTTGCTGAGAAAGGGTCGGCTGAGTGATGCCCGTCTGGGTCGCCAGATCGCCCACGCAGTACTCGCCCTGAGTCAGTTGGCACAACAGCAGCAACCGGTCGGGGTTACCCAAAACCTTGAGCAAACCGCAGGCCTGCGCTGCACTGCTACGGAGCGTTTCCATATCGATTTCTGACGCAGCGTCCATTTTCCACCGTTAATCAGGACAGGTTGACGGAACATTTTACCGATATATATCTCAATAAAGTGTCCCTGCTCATCGGAGCGATTTTCATCGGAACTTATGGGCGTTGTACTGCCTCGCACCTGTTCCAGTAGTCATTTTCTCACCCCGCCAGCCCCACTGGTGGGCGTGCATCAGGAGACTGCCATGACCACAATCCATCAGGACCTTGCCACAAGTGACCAGACGGATCGAGTTCGCCGCTCGACATCCGCCTCGATCAATCACGCTATTGATCAGCAAACCGAAGAAAACATCCGCCACTTCAGCAATCTGGATCGACACTCGATCATCCAACGCATCGAAGCACTCGATCGCGAGTGGGATGTCGAGCGCGCGCTGGAGGTCAACGCTTCTTCGCTTGCGCTGTCCGGCCTGCTGCTCGGGCTGACGGTGAACCGTAAATGGTTCCTGCTCCCCGGTATTGTGCTGCCGTTTCTGCTGCAACACGGCCTGCAAGGCTGGTGCCCGCCACTGCCGGTCATGCGTCGACTGGGGATTCGCACGCGCGGCGAGATCGATCGTGAGAAGTTTGCACTGCTGGAAACGCTGAACCAAGCGCCGCAGCCATCCCACAACTGAACGGAGAAGACGATGATCTTTCGCCAGCTATTCGAGCCCGTTTCCTCCACCTACACCTATTTGCTGGGCTGCAAGGATACCGGACAAGCAGTGCTGATCGACCCGGTCATTTCGACGATGGATCGCGATCTGGCCGAGTTGGCCGGCCTGGGCTTGAAGCTGGCGTTCACGCTCGACACGCACGTACATGCCGATCACATCACCGCCGCGCTGGAGCTGAAACGGAAGACAGGCTGCCGTATCGCCAGCCCGGCCATCGACAAGCTGACCTGTACTGACGTAGGCATCGAGGAAGGCACTCCGTTTGAGGTCGGCACCCTGCAGCTGACGCCGTTGCATACGCCGGGCCATACGGACGGGCATTTCGCGTACCTGCTCGGCGATCGACTGTTCAGTGGCGATGCACTGTTGATAGGCGGCTGCGGCAGGACCGATTTCCAGAACGGCAGTGCGGATGATCTGTTCCACAGTGTCAGAGGCAAGCTGTTCGCTTTGCCGGACGACACCCTGGTTTATCCCGCCCACGATTACCATGACCGCCGCGTATCGACCATCGCCCAGGAAAAGCGACGCAACCCGCGACTGGGCGAAGCCGTATCGCTGGAGCAATTCAGAACGATCATGGCGGAGCTGGATCTGCCGTATCCGAAGTTCATCGATCACGCGGTTCCTGGCAATCGCCAGTGTGGTGTGTGCCCGTCCGACTTATCAGAAAGCTACCGGCAGTACTGCGAGCAGGCGGAACACAGCCCTCAGGGGTAAAACACAAAGAACGCGAGCAGACTGAGTCATCCACGTAGCTGACTCAGTTGCCGCTTGAGCAACTCGACCTGCCCCGTTTCCGCTCGCAGGCCTGCGCTAAGCTCGGCCTTTTCGTGCTCCAGACGCTGGATGATCTCACCGAGCCCCTTTAGCAGATCACGCAGCACGGCGAGTTCCACCTTGTGTTGCCTGAGCTGCAACCACTGAAGCCACAGAATGATGGCCAACACCAGCGCAGCGCAAAGCGAACCTCCCGTCACCATCCAGAACGTCCCCATTGTTCCCATAGATCAAATCCTTCTGTTGCCACCGGCATATCCGGCGATGGCTAAACAATATGTCGCCACAACTTACAGGTCGATAATGTTTACTCGTACAGGTAAACAAAGGCAGCGGGTTTTGGGCGAACTCAATGAGGGTCCCAAGGGTGTCCCCAGCGGTGGCATACCTAGTGCTGCGTGCCAGAAGGCTAAGTGAGAGGAGACCTCAGCAGTGACCTGTAAGCGAACCCCTATGTCGCAAATAACGACACATCGATGCGCGACTCGCGGTCTGGCTGAACAGAACATGGGCCGGATCTGCCCGATCCAAACAGTTCCAAATCGGCCAACCGTTCAGCGGGAATCTCTTTTCAGGCGATGAGCGGAAGCTTGCAAAGGCTCTTCAGCTGTCAGAATGACATCACGGCTGCAGAGGAGCAGCCGCCTCTTGAATCGAGCACGAGCCTGCTAATCATGTCTGCCGAAAAACTCTACACCATTGTTCTGGAGCACAGCCTGGAGGTACTCCTTGAGGCCGCCACAATGGAGCAGGTCGAAGCATTCTGGGATGCGTATGACAACCGCTACTTCGGCCTGCGCATGGAGGAGGAAACCAGCCACCACGCGCGAGTGATCGTCACCGATGAGATCCCCGAGGACGAGGAAGAAGCCGAGCTTTGCATCGGCTGATCCGAGGTTCGGTCACTCAGTGTCTATGTGTCGAGCGGCCATGGTTTGCTTGCTGTCCAGCTGAAAGAACAACGATGCGGCCAGCATCGACATCGCCCCGATGCATAGAAAGGTCAGGTGAAACGCCTCCAGCAACGCCGTCCCATCCGCACCCGGCACAGTAAAGCCGCCCAGCAGGGCACCGGCCGAGGCGACACCCAGGCTCATCGACAACTGCACCACCACCGATAGCAGGCTGTTGCCGCTGCTGGCGTTCTGGTTGCTGAGCCCCACCAGCGTCACGGTATTCATCGCCGTGAACTGCATGGAATTGACCATGCCGATCAGGCTCAGGTGCAGCAGCAACAACACAGTCGAAGTCTGCCCGTCGATGGTCGCCAAACTGGCGATCAGGCTGCCCAGCAGCAGTGTGTTGCCGATCAGGATACGCCGATAGCCGAGGCGGTCGATCAGCGGCTTGGCCAAGGGTTTGATGAACATCGCACCCAGCGCCAACGGAATCATGGTCATGCCCGCTTGCGACGGGGAGTAGCCCAGCGCGACCTGCAGCAGCAATGGCAGCAGGAACGGCAATGCCCCGCTGCCCAATCGCGCGAACAGGTTGCCAAAGATGCCAACGGCAAAACTGCGGGTGTGGAACAGCGTCGGACTGAACAGCGGTTTGTCGATGTGACCGGCGCGCAACCAATAGGCCGCGAGGCAAGCACCGCCAATAGCTACCAACAACATCACGCGGGCGTGGGGCATTTGCATCTCGCCGAGGCCTTCAAGCGCAATGGTGATCAGCACCATGGCGCCGCCGAATAGCAGAAAGCCGACGGTATCGAAGCGCATGCGCTCGGCACTCTTCAGGTCGGGCATGAAACGAAAGGCAGCGATGCAGCCGATCAGCCCGACCGGCAGATTGATCAGGAAGATCCAGTGCCAGGACGCATATTGGACCAGCCAACCGCCGAGCGTCGGCCCCATCAGAGGCCCGACCATGCCCGGTAGCGCGATGAAGGTCATCACCCGGACAAACTCGCTGCGCGGGTAGGCCCGCAGTATCACCAGCCGTCCGACCGGCAGCATCAGCGCGCCCCCAACCGCCTGCACCACACGCGACATCACCAGTTGGTTGAAGCTGGTGCTCATCGCACACAGCAGTGAACCCAGCGTGAACAGCACGATAGCGGAAAAGAAAACCGGCCGAGTCCCAAAACGATCCGCTACCCAGCCCGACGCCGGAATCAGTAGAGCCGCGGTGAGCATGTAAGCGATGACCACACCCTGCATCCGCAGTGGATCTTCAGCAAGGTCGCGGGCCATCGCCGGCAATGCGGTATTGAGAATGGTGCCATCCAGGGTCTGCATGAAGAATGCGATAGCGACCAGCCAGGGCAGTACACGGGCGGTTCTGGCATCCAGTACAGCTTGAGTCATGAAATTCCCCGACTCCGAAAGTGCATATGGTAGGCCGCTATCGATCTGCCTCGCAGCTTTAAATCGTCTGCAGCGTTATCCACCCGTCGCAGCTGCAGCGAACAGATTGCCGTCGACTGAGCGCTCGAACCGGGTGTGACAACTCAACGCACAAAGGGCTTAAAAGCCCCTAGAGACGCGGCCTGGCGCTCGATCAGACGCAACGACAAGCTGCAATCGAGGGTATACGTTACAAAGTATTTCATTCAAAATTGACGCGAATCATTATCGTTAAGCATCACAGGTGCGAACCTCTCCACGTCATTCATCGCTTCTCCTCGGAGGCTTCATGCGCATTCCCGCAACCCTCGCCATCGCTTCGTTGCTGCTCGCTCCCCTCGCTCAGGCCAAGGAATACCCCATCGGTGAACCGCAGCAGTGCGGTGGCATGGAAGTCGGCGCCGTTTACCTGCAACCGGTCGAGATGGAGCCCGCCGGCATGATGCTCGATGCTGCCAAATCCGACGTGCACCTGGAGGCTGACATCGCCGCCACCGAAGGCAACCGCAACGGCTGGCAGGAAGGCAGCTTCGTCTCCTACCTGAACATCCGCTATGCGCTGAGCAAGAAGGGTTCGGACGAAAAAATCGAAGGCGACTTCCACCCGATGGTCGCCAATGACGGTCCGCACTATGGCGACAACGTCAAGCTGATGGGGCCAGGCAAGTACCAGCTGACCTTCATCGTCTCGCCGCAGGATGGCAAGCACACCATGTTCGGCCGTCACGTCGACAAGGAAACCGGCGTTGCACCCTGGTTCGAGCAGTGCACGCTGAACTACGAGTTCACCTATGCCGGCATCGGCAAGAAAGGTGGTTACTGAGTCGGAGGTGAGCATGCAACGCGCCCTGCTTCCTGCCCTCGCCCTGCTCGTTGCCGGCTTTGCCGGCGGCGCCCAGGCCGGGTTGCCGACGTATGAGCTGACCATTCGCGACGGCCATTTCGAGCCGGCGACCATTGAAGTCCCGGCGCGCCAGCGCTTCAAGATCGTCGTCATCAATGCCGGCAATGGCCCGACCGAGTTCGAGAGCACGCCCCTGCGGGTGGAAAAGGTGCTCTCGCCCGGCGTCACCTCGTTTGTCGTGATTCACCCCCTCAAACCCGGCCGCTATCCCTTCTTCGACGAGTTCCACATGGACCTCCCGGAAGGCGAAATCATCGCCAAGTAGTCTCTCAACAGGAGAAGCGACATGGGCCAATCAATGTTCATCGTCTGGCGCGAAAGCGTCGAGGCGCTGCTGGTTATCGGCATCCTGCATGCCTGGCTGAGTCAGCAGCCGGGCAACCGCCATGCGCTGCGCATGCTCTGGGGCGGCGTGGTGGCCGGCCTGGGTCTGGCTTCGCTGCTGGCCTGGGGCATTCTCAGCGCCGGCGACTGGCTGGCCGGTCCCGCCGGTGAGTGGTTCCAGTGCGCCATGCTGCTGGCTGCGGCGCTGCTGATCCTGCAGATGGTCGGCTGGATGCACCACCACGGCCGCGACCTCAAGCGCAATCTGGTGGACAGAGCCGCGTCGCACCTCAGCCAGGGCAGCGGCATCGGCCTGCTGGTCCTGGCGATGCTCGCCGTGGCGCGTGAAGGCAGCGAAACGGTGGTGTTTCTCTACGGCATCGGTCATCAGCAAGACGGAGCGGACCTGACCAGCTTCGTCATAGGCGGTGTGCTGGGCTTTGCACTGGCACTGCTGAGCTACGCGGCCTTGCAGGCCGGCAGCCGGCTGTTTTCCTGGAAGCACTTTTTCAAGGTCAGCGAAGCCCTGCTGCTGCTGCTCGGCGCGGCTCTGTTGATGGGTGGGCTAGACCGCTTCAGCGGCCAGCTGATGGGTATGGAGGTTCCGGAGATGCTGTACACGGTCTTCGGCGATCCGCTGTGGGACACCTCCGCCCTGCTCGATGACGGCGGCACCCTGGGCAGCACCATTGCCGGGCTGACCGGTTACCGCGCCATGCCCTCGCTGGCGGCGGTCATCCTGATGGGGCTCTACTGGTTGGCCGTCTGGGCGTGGTTGCGACCGAAGACGGAGGCCCGTCTCGAGGCGAGCCCCGCATGATCACCAATGCCCCTTGGCTGGCCCGCGTCGGCGACCTGCTGCGCCAGCATGCCAGGACCATTCGCCTGATCCAGTGGCTGGTGGTGGGCTTCTACCTGGTGTTGCTGCTGGTGCCGGCGTTTCTGTCGCTGCCGCCGTCCGAAGCGCGCATGCTCGACAGCATTACGGTGTTCGCCCAGTTCCTGTTCTGGGGGCTCTGGTGGCCTTTCGTCTTGCTGTCGATGGTGCTGTTCGGTCGCCTCTGGTGCGGCGTGCTCTGCCCGGAGGGCTCGCTCAGCGAGTGGATCAGCTGGCGCGGGTTGAACAGACGCACCCCGCAATGGATCCGCTGGAGCGGCTGGCCGACCATTGCGTTCGTGCTGACCACCGTCTACGGCCAGCTGATCAGCGTCTACGACTACGGCCGGGCTGCCGCGCTGATCCTGGGCGGCTCAACGGTCGCGGCGATGCTCGTCGGCTATCTCTATGGGCGCGGCAAACGTGTCTGGTGCCGACATCTGTGCCCGGTCAGCGGCGTGTTCGGCCTGCTCGCCCGCCTGGCGCCGATGCATTACAAGGTCGACGAAGAACGCTGGCAGGCCAACGAAGGGCCGCGACTGGCCACGCCCAACTGCGCCCCGCTGATCGACATCCGCCGTATGCAGGGCAACAGTGAATGTCACGCCTGCGGTCGTTGCAGTGGCCAGCGCGGCGCCGTCGCCCTCGCCGCCCGCTCGCCGAACCAGGAAATCCTCATCGTCGGCAACCAGGCGCAGCATGGCCATTGGGACAGCAGCTTGCTGCTGTTCGGCATGATCGGCCTGGCCATGGGCGCGTTCCAATGGACAGTCAGCCCCTGGTTCATCAGCCTCAAGCAGGCCGCCGCCGAGTGGCTGGTCGATCGCGACATCTTCTGGCCGCTGGAGGCCAATGCACCCTGGTGGCTGCTGACCCATTACCCGCAGAACAACGACGCCTTCACCTGGCTCGACGGTGCGGCAATCCTTGCCTATATCGGCGCCAGTTCGCTGCTCATCGGCGGCGCGCTCTGGCTGCTGTTGCAAGGTGCTGTGCGCCTGATGAATCGCCGAGGTGAGGTGTTCCACCATCTGGCGCTGACGCTCACGCCGCTGGGCGGCGCCGGACTGTTTCTCGGCCTTTCAGCCACCACCATCAAACTGCTGCGCTACGAAGGTTTCATCCTCGCCTGGGCGCAGCCGACACGCGCCCTGCTCTTGGCCGGTGCGATTGGCTGGAGTCTGTATCTGGCCTGGAAGGTGATCAGCCGTTACGGCGCTAACGGCCTGCGTCGGCTGCTCGCCTTCGGTTGCGCTGGATTGGCGACCGCGGTGGTTGGCTATGGCTGGTATCTGCAGTTCTGGGGCTGGAGCTGATCGTTCGCTTTTGACGATGAGTTGAAGCGCAGCCTACCCGGCTGGATCGGCTCGCTCCGTTTGGAATGACGACGGTGGGCTGAAGCCCACCCTACGCACTGATTCGTGGCCTGAAGCCCACCCAGACTGCGCGAGCGCACAAGCCCGTTCGCGAGCAAGCTCGCTCCTACAGAAGTGAGCTTGCCCACTAGGTACGAACTCAACCTCGCAGAACGAACGACGGAAACAACCGCCCCATGCGGTCCCAGAGTTTTTGCTGATCGTAGGGCGCACGGCTGTCAGATAGAGATTCATCGAGCATCCGCGCGGTGCGCACGCATTGCACGGCGAACCGTTCTACACCCAGTTTGCGCAAGCGCTGCGCCATGTCCCACAGGCGTTCAGCGTCGAACAGCTGCCAGTGCACGGTGGTGCGGCACTCATAGTCCACGCCGCTCGCAACAAGCGCTTCGAGACTTTTCCAGTTGGCCTCACCACTGCCTTCCACGCCCGTGATCAGCCGGCCATGTTCGGGCAACGCCTTGACGTCGAAGCCCACCCAGTCCACCAGCGGCAGCACCTGGCGAAACAGTTTCGGCTTGATGCCGGCGCTGTGCAGACCGATCTTGAATCCCTTGGCGCGGACCTGCTCGATGGCGTCCGGCAGGGCGAGCTGCAGGGTTGGCTCACCGCCGCTGAACACCACCGCTTCGAGCAAGCCGACACGCTGGTCGAGGAAGCCGAGAATCTCGTCCCAGCCGCGCTCCTCGGCACCACAAGTCGGGATCAACTGTGGGTTGTGGCAATAGCGACAACGCCAGCCACAACCCTGACAGAACAGCACGCAGGCCAAGTGATCAGGGAAATCGAGCGTGGTCAGCGGCACCATGCCGCCGACCCGTAGCGCGGCGCCCATGGCTAGCGAGCCAACCCAGCAGCCTGCTCGGTGAAATGAGTCCGCTCACGGTGCTCGGACTGCTTGCCGGGATTGAATGCCGCGACCGGGCGGTGATAGCCCATGACGCGGGTCCAGACCTCGCAACGCTGGCGTTGGGCTTCAGGCAGTTGGGTGGTTTGAGTCATGTGTCGCTCCTTCAGGGGTGGATGATTTGTTGTAGCTCCGGTCGATGCGTCAGCTGACGCGTCGATAACGGTGATTGCTGCGAGCTGGCGCCTAATGGCTGGTCCGATGCGCATTGACGCCGGGGCGCGCAACGACCGCGCACCAGTCACAAGAGGCTCAGACGCAGCAGCTCTGTTGTTTGGCGATCAGCGCCTCGTCGCATTTCGGGCAGAACTCATGTTCACCGCTGAGATAGCCATGCACCGGGCAAATCGAGAACGTCGGAGTGATGGTCAGGTAAGGCAGACGGAATCGACCCAGCGCGGTGCGCACCAGGTTCTTGCAGGCCTGCGCCGAGGAAATCTGCTCGGCCATGTACAGGTGCAGCACGGTGCCGCCGGTGTATTTGGTCTGCAGCTCGTCCTGCAGCATCAACGCTTCGAACGGGTCATCGGTGAAGCCCACCGGCAGCTGCGACGAGTTGGTGTAGTACGGCGCCTCGGCAGAGCCCGCCTGCAAAATCTCTGGGAAACGCCTGCGATCTTCCTTGGCGAAGCGGTAGGTGGTGCCTTCGGCCGGTGTCGCCTCGAGGTTGTAGAGGTGGCCGGTTTCTTCCTGAAAGCGCACCAGCTCTTCCCGCACATGGTCGAGCAGATCGACGGCCAAACGCCGTCCGGCCTCGGTGTGCAGGCCTTCGCTGTCCTCGGTGTAGTTGCGCACCATCTCGTGCAGCCCATTCACGCCAATGGTGGAGAAATGGTTGCGCAGCGTGCCCAGGTATCGCTTGGTGTAGGGATACAGCCCGGCATCCATGTGGTGCTGAATCACCTTGCGCTTGACCTCCAGGCTCTGCCGCGCCAGCTCCAGCAGCGCATCGAGATGCTCGATCAGGCCGGTCCAGTCGCCGGCGTGCAGGTAGCCAAGGCGCGCGCAGTTGACTGTCACCACGCCGAGCGAGCCAGTCTGCTCCGCTGAGCCGAACAGCCCGCCGCCGCGCTTGAGCAGCTCGCGCACATCCAGCTGCAGGCGACAGCACATCGAGCGCACCTGATTGGGCTGCATGTCCGAATTGAGGAAGTTCTGGAAGTACGGCAAGCCGTAACGCGCGGTCATCTCGAACAGGCGCTCGGCGTTCTCGCTATCCCAAGGGAAATCGTGGGTGATGTTGTAAGTCGGGATCGGAAAGGTGAACACCCGGCCCAGGCCGTCGCCGGCCTGCATGACCTCGATGTAGGCGCGATTGATCAGCTCCATCTCGGGTTGCAGGTCACCGTAGGCGAAAGGCATTTCCTCGCCGCCGATGTAGGGAATCTGCTCGCGCAGGTCTTCCGGGCAGACCCAGTCGAAGGTCAGGTTGGTAAAGGGCGTCTGGGTGCCCCAACGCGACGGCACGTTGAGGTTGTAGATGAATTCCTGAATCGCCTGGCGGATTTCCGCGAAGCCAAGGCCATCCTTGCGCACAAAGGGCGCGAGGTAGGTATCGAAGCTGCTGAATGCCTGGGCGCCGGCCCACTCGTTCTGCAGGGTGCCGAGAAAGTTGACCATCTGCCCCAGCGCGCTGGACAGGTGCTTCGGCGGCCCGGCCTCGACCCGACCTGGAATGCCATTGAAACCTTCGTTGAGCAGCGTGCGCAGCGACCAGCCCGCACAGTAGCCGGCGAGCATGTCCAGATCATGGATGTGCAGGTCGCCCTCGCGATGGGCGATGCCGATTTCCGGGCTGTAGACCTCGTCCAGCCAGTAGTTGGCAGTGACCTTGCCCGACACGTTGAGAATCAGCCCACCCAGTGAGTAGCCCTGGTTGGCGTTGGCGCGTACCCGCCAGTCCTCGCGCGAGAGGTATTCGTTCATCGACGAGGCGACGTCGACCAGTGATTTGCGATCGCGCCGCAGCCGTCCATGACGCTCGCGGTAGACGATGTACGCCCGCGCCGTGTCGTAGTAACCCGCCTCCATCAACACACGCTCGACGGCATCCTGAGCCTGCTCGACCGCCACTACCCGCTGCGGCATACGCGCCAGGACCTGAGCAGCCAGCGCCTGGGCAGTGACCGGTTCGAATTCACCGGTCGCAAGGCCAGCGGCCTCGATCGCAGCACCGATCTTGTCCAGTTCGAACGCTACCAGGCGCCCGTCCCGCTTGCGCAACGAAACCGGCCGATCCACTTCCCCAAGCCCCAGCATCACGCCTCCATCACCATATGTAGTTGTTAAAAATTTGATAAGCACTAGATGGTGTGGAATTTAGGAAAAAGCGACGCAGAGCGAATTGACCATCGTCAATTCACCTCTGCCGTATTTTTAAAACAGGCTCCGAGGCATTCACGGTCGAGGATCTTGTCTGCGATCAAGGAAGCTGGGTGATGCGTGCTCCTAGGATGCAACGTCGAACAATCCCGGACAGGTACCGGCGGAGGAATCATGTTGACCGAAACATCCCTTGTTGCGGACCTCCGCCGACACCACCTGTTCAGCCGGTTGCCCGAGCCGGCGCTGCAGGAGGTGTGCGCCTCGGCCAACCTCAAGCGCGTGCCAGCGGGCGCCTCGCTGTTTCATCAAGGTGACAAGGCCGAGCGGTTCTACTTTCTGTTCAGCGGCCAGGTGAAGCTGCACCGCGTGGTCTGCGACGGGCAGGAAAAACTGGTGGAGGTAATCCGCGCCGGCGAGTCGTTCGCAGAAGCCTTGCTGTTCACCGGCGCGCCGAATTATCCGGTCAGCGCCACCGCCCTGAAAGCCAGCCTGGTGGCCAGTCTCCACGGGCCGCACTACCGGCGCATGCTCGAGCAGCACCCGAGCATCTGCCTGGACATTCTTGGCACCTTGAGCATCCGCCTGCACCAGCGCCTGAACGAGATCGATACCCTGACGCTGGCCAACGCCAGCCACCGCGTGGTGCGCTTTCTCTATCAATCGCAGGAGGATGACAGCGGCGTCGTCACCCTCGATGTGCCCAAGCGCTTGATCGCGTCCAAGCTGGGCATTCAACCGGAGACCTTTTCGCGCATCCTGCACCGGCTCATCGAGTCCGGAATGATCAGCGTGCAGCGCCGGCGTATCGAGATACTCGACAGCCAGGGCCTGGCCGCCTATCAGGACTGAGCTGCGGCGGATTGCCCCAGCTTCTTGATGGCCGTCATGGGCCACTTCTGGATTGATGCGGATACTGGCGTTAGCCCTAACAGATCGGGAGAACAGCATGTCCAAACCTCGCCTACCCCTGGTGTATGCCTGCTCGGGCTGTTCCAACGTGGCGCAACTGGCCAATACCCTCGCAGTGCGTCTGGACCGTGCCGGCCTAGCAGAAATGTCCTGCATCGCCGGTGTCGGTGGCCGGGTGAGCTCGCTGGTCAACAAGGCCAACTCCGGCCGGGCGATCCTGGCCATCGACGGCTGTCCGCTGCATTGCGCGCGTGCCTGCCTGGCGCAGCATGGCGTTATTGCCAACGTTCACATCACCCTCAGCAGCTACGGTCTACGCAAGCGTTATCGCGAAGACTGCTCCGAAGCCGAAGCCGATGCGCTGTTCGAGGACATGCGCAACATCATCGCCAGCGACCGGATGAAACCGCGGCACCAGCTGCACTCGGTGTAGCGGCTCACCGCGGCGACTGGGTGGGAGATGTCGGCCTAACCGGTCAATGCTCGATCAGGCACTGACCGGCTGCGCACGACCCGCCAGCGCCACTTCCTCTCCCGCGCCCTGCAGCAGTTTCCACAACCATGGCGGCAGCAGGTCCGAGTCCAGACTGTCGATCAGGTTCTTGATGGCCAGGCCTAGTTCGGTGTCGCCTTCGATCACCAACCGGCGGCGAAAGAACAGCGTATCGGGGTCTTCCTGGCGACTGGCGAGCAGCAGGAATTCACGCCAGTTGCCACGGATGGTGACCTGAACCGGGGCCTGCTCGGCGATGCGCAACTTCTGCCGATCGCAACTCAGGCACCAGGCCAGGTTGAGGTCGACTACTTCCAGGCGCATCCAGTTACCTTCCAGTGCCTCGAAGGCATCATCAGCCAGGGGCTCAGCGAAGACCTGATTGAGGCTGCGCTCCAGCGCGATACGTTGCAGCGCGAACGGGGTTCGCGCGGCCAGCGGCAACAGATGCTCTCCGAGTTTCAACAGGTGCGCCCGAGGCTTCAGCATAATCCGGCCTCCTCGGCGCGCAGCATGCCGGGCTGGCCATGCCAGTAACCGTTGCAGCCGTCGACGGCGAGCGGTGGCAGGCCGCCGTTGCGCACCGCGTCGAATGCCTGCACCACCTCGATCATGCCCGACGCACGCGGGCTGAGCCGCAGCAGCTCGGCCCCGCTGTCGACCAGCGCCGGATAGTCTGCCAGCAGATTGCTGACCGAGGCCGACAGGGTCTGGATGCCATTGATGGTGAACAGCGCCTCGCCCTCCTGGCTCAACAGCGGGATACCTTCGGGATAGTTCTGGCAGCAGAACTGGCAATCATCCTTCGGTCGGTTTTCGGCGCGAGCGGTGAAGCAGCGCGCCGAATAGGCCAGCGGAAGGTGGCCGTAGGCGAAGATCTCGATTTCCGGCATGGCGACACCGAGCTGTGACAACTGCGCACGCGCGTCGCGGATCATGGTCCCGGAGATTTCCACTGGCGGCACCCAGCGCTGCATGCCGCTGCTGACCAGTTCGGCCAGTGCATGGCCGTTGTAGAGGTTGAGCGCCGGACCGCCAACAAAGGGTAGGCCTCTCTCGGACAGGTACTGCACGGCGCCCACGTCATTGGCTTCGACCAGCAGCTCGCCGTTCTCGCAGAGCCGGCGCAGGCTGGACAGCTCCGAAGCCGCCTCGACCAGCGCCAGGCCGGACAGCACCAGCTGCGCCGTCGACTGCTGTTTGAGCTCGCGGGCCAGACCGAGCCAGTCGTCCAGACCCATGTCGCGGCGCTTGGAACAGACGGTTTCGCCGAGATAGATCACATCCAGCGGCATGCCTGCCATGTCGGCGTAGAAATCGAGGGTGTGCTGGCGATCCCAATAGAACAGCACGGGGCCTAGGCTGAGTTTCATATCTGCTCCTTGCTGAAGAGGTTCACTGCCAAGCCCGGTGGTAAGCGCCGAGGGTCGTTTGCGAGCCCTCCGACAAGCCGTCTAGGACGTCCCGCCAGCCGGGCTGCACGGCATAACGCTGCGGCGCCTGCAGGTAGGCATCGAGCGCCGAGCGCCAGACGCGGGTGACCTGCTCGACATAGGCGGGGCTGCGTTGCCGCCCCTCGATCTTCATCGCCGTAACGCCGATGTTGGCCAGCTCCGGAATAAGGTCCAGGGTATTCAGGCTGGTGGGTTCTTCAAGTGCATGGAAGCGCTCGCCGTTGACCATGAAGCGGCCCTTGCACAGCGTCGGATAGCCGGCTGATTCGCCTTCGGCATAACGGTCGATGAGCACGTTGTTCAGCCGCGAAGTCAGCCCTTCCAGCTCCTCGCTCCAGCGCACCGCCTTGGCTGGCGAACAGACGCCGCACAGATTCGGAGATTCGCCGGTGAGGTAGGAAGACAGGTGACAACGGCCCTCGGCCATGATGCACAGGCTGCCGAAGGCAAAGACTTCGATCGGCACCGGACTGCTGGCGGCGACCTGCTTGACCTGCTTGAGCGACAGCACCCGCGGCAGCACGGCGCGCTTGATGTTGTAGCGCTGTTGGTAAAAGGCCAGCGCGGCGGCATTGGTCGCCGAGCCCTGGACCGACAGGTGCAGGTTGAGCTGCGGATGGTGTTTGGCGGCGTAACCGAGCACGCCGGGATCGGCGGCGATCAGCGCGTCGACACCGAGGTCGGCGGCCTGATCGACCGCACGCTGCCAGCGGGACCAGCCTTGCGGCTGGGCGTAGGTGTTGACGGCAATATAGAGCTGGCGACGCTTTTCGCGGATCAGCTGCAGCCCCTTGTCGAGCTGTTTCGCATCCATGTTGAGGCCGGCGAAATGACGGGCGTTGGTGTCGTCCCGAAAGCCGACATAAACGGCATCGGCACCCTGCTGGACGGCAGCCTTGAGCGCGGGCAGGCTACCTGCTGGACAGACCAAGTGCATGGCAACTCCTAGACATGCGGAATCATGCGCACCCTGCCTGCGGCAAAGGTGCCCGTCCGGGCCGGACGGAAAGTCGGCAGTCTAGGTAGGCCTCCAGTGGGAGGCATTGATAAGCGTCAAGGAGGCGAAGCTGAGGAGGCGCTCTGAACAGGGCGCCCCGAGCGAAGCGAGTCGCCGGGACAGGGTAAAGGGCAGCGCTGGCGGAGGCTCAAGACTGCCCGGCGAGGCAAGTCCCGAGCAGACGCGTTCCCAGCGTGCGCTGCCGGGAAATCAGGCCAGCGCAATGGTGCGCGGCCTCCGCTCGGACTGGCGTCGCGCTATATCCCTTCGTCGCCCTGAAACTCCTCGGTCGCACGAACGACAGCGTCCCGCCAGTTGCCGGACTCTTCAGCGAGCAGGCGCATCGCCTTGAGGCTGGATTCGAAAGCCTGCTGGTAGTGCTGCGGGTTGTTCTCGCTGGCGGCACGGTCGGCGTGGGCCTGGGCCTCGCTCAGCAGCTGGTTGAACTGGTCATGGTCCAGAGCCATGGAAGTCTCCTGTTGGTGATAGTTGGAGCTTAGACCGCGACACCTCGAAGACAACTCACGCCGACTGGCGGAACAACCCCCAGCGGCATTGCGGCTTGGTCGAACGCCTCATTTCAATTTCAGCCGCCGCGCCAGTTTGTGCAGGTTGCTCGAATCGACGTCCAGCAACCGCGCGGCCTGCGCCCAGTTCTCTCCACTGGCCTCCAGCGCGCGGATAATCGCCTGGCGCTGGGCGCCATCGACGGCTTCGCGCAACGAGACGATCTCCTCTACTGCGGGCGCGGGCTCGACATCGGCAGCCGGGGCGAAAGAGCTGGCGTGCTCGTTGTCCAGCGCCAGCAGGTCCGGTTCCAGCGTGAGTATTTCGCTGCGCGAGGCGCCCCGACTGAGCAACCGCAGCGCCGCCCGGCTGATCACGTGCTCCAGCTCCCGGACGTTGCCCGGCCAGCCATAGCCGAGCAATGCCCGCTCGGCAGCGGGCGACAGCCGCATGCTGCGCAGGCCCAAACGCGCGCGGTTCAATTCAAGAAAGTAGCCCGCCAGAATCAGGACATCGTTGCCACGCTCGCGCAGGGGCGGAATCGGCGCTGGATAAACCGAAAGGCGGTGATAGAGATCAGCGCGGAAATGCCCGTCACGCACGCTGTCACGTAGGTTGCGGTTGGTCGCCGCGATGATGCGCACATCGACCTGACGCGGCTTGTCAGCCCCGAGGCGCTGGATTTCCCCATTCTGCAGGGTGCGCAGCAGCTTGGCCTGCACCACCAACGGCAGCTCGCCGACTTCATCGAGCAGCAGCGTGCCGCCGTTCGCCGCATCGAAACGGCCAGGCCGGTCGGTGGTTGCACCGGAGAAGGCACCCTTCACATGACCGAACAGCTCGCTTTCGGCCAGCGATTCGGGCAACGCCGCGCAATTGACCAGCACCAGCGGTTTGTTGCGCCGCCGCGAGTGACGATGCAGCCAGCGCGCGAACAATTCCTTGCCCACGCCGGTTTCACCCAGGAGCAGTACCGGCAGCTCCGAGTCGGCCACCACTTCCAGCTCACGCAACAGCTCGCGGATCACCGTGCTTTGCCCGAGAATTTCGCCATCGCCCGGCACCTGTGTGGTTTCCAGCACGTCACTGCGTGCGAGGCGCAGGCCGCGGTTTTCGTGCTCCAACCGGGTAATACGGATGGCCGCCTCGATCACCAGGGTGTAGCGCTGCAGGTCGCGCCGCGCGTCGTCGTCGAAAGTCCCTGCGTGCAGTGCATCGAGGGTCAGCGCCCCCCACAGTTTGCCCTCGACGAACAGGCTGACGCCCATGCAGTCGTGCACCGGCAAGGGTTCGCCGACATGCGCATCAAGCAGACCGTCGTAGGGGTCGGGCAATCGACTGTCAGGCTCGAACCAGGTGGGCTCGCGTTGCGAGAGGATGGCCGCCAACCGGGGATGCTGAGCCACCACGAAGCGCCGCCCCAGTGCCTCCTGCACCAGCCCCACCGCCGCCAGCGGGCGCAGCGTGTCGTCATCGAGGCGTAGCAGCACTACTGCTCCACAGCGAAACCGCTGATGCAGCGTGTGCACCAGGCGCTGCAGGCGAACCGCATTGGGCAGCTCAGTGACAAGATCGGCAAGCAGGGCTTCTTCCATCATGGTGATTACTACCCGTAAGGTTTTTTAAACCCTATACCACCTGGGTAAAATTCACCAATCAAATTATTTTCCTTTTAATAATCAATTATTTGCTAATGGCATAGGGCTTGCTCCAGTACAAGCAACATCCACTCATGGAACGCCGCCATGACGACTGCGCTTACCGAGCAAACCCTGGGCAGCCTGGCCTGCCGGATCCCTGGTGCCACACGCGTGTTTCGCCAATACAAACTGGACTTCTGCTGCGGTGGAGACACCCCGCTGCGCGACGCCGCCCTGCAGCGCAACCTCGACGCCCAAGTCATCGCAGGCGAGCTCGCCGCACTGACGGGGGAACCGGCGACGGAGCCAGACTGGCGTGGCGAGCCCGCAGGTGCGCTGATCGAATTCATCCTCGAACGCTTCCACGAGCGTCATCGCGACCAACTGCCCGAACTCATTCGCCTGGCCAGTCGTGTCGAAACAGTCCACGGCAACAAGCCGGACTGCCCGACCGGCCTCGCCGAGCACCTCTGGAGCATGCAGCAGGAGTTGGAGAGCCACATGCTCAAGGAAGAGCAGATTCTCTTCCCCATGCTGCAACGCAACATTCAGCTACCCCAGACCCAGGGTCCGATTGCGGTGATGCGCTATGAACACGATCAGCACGGCGCCGCGCTGCAACGGCTGGCCGAACTGACCAACGACATCACCCCGCCCGCGAACGCCTGCAACACCTGGCGTGCGCTGTATCGCGGGCTCGAAGAACTGCGTGGCGATCTGATGCAGCACATTCATCTGGAGAACAACATCCTGTTCGCCCAGGCACCCGCACACTGAAACGATCTCAACGCTACGGGCCAGACGGCCCGCCCCCTGCAGTACCGGAGGTGCACATGAAAGCAGTCATCCAACCCCTGGCCTGGGGCCTTGCAATGGCGTCGATGCTGGCGCTGGCCAGCGGCGTGGCACTCGACGTGGTGATCGATACCGCACAGGCGACAGGCAGTCACAACGAGCTGGGTACGCGCCCTGCGTTGCCCGCTGACATCGATCAGCGATGGACCACCGACACCGCCTCACTGCAGCGAGACCGAAAACCGCTTCGGTAAGGCATGCGCGGAAGGATTTGCATCAGCCTAATCCGGCCTGCATCAATACTCGCGCCATGGCATCTGGGCTAGGCTCTGTAAGACTTTTCACTGCGCTCTCGAAGCGGCTTCGGCCTGCCTGTTTGAGCGCAGGTACCGTTCCGCTCTGCAAACATGATTGCAGACGACTCAATTATTAGAAATTAAGGATGCCTTGCATGGTGCTTCACCGCGTACACAACCAGATTCTGCGCAGCCACCACCTGTTCGAACCCTTGAACGACGAACAGATGGACGAGCTGATGAGCGCAAGTCAGTTGCTCAACCTGGACAAGGGCGACAACCTTTTTCATCAGGGCGAACCGGCGCATTCGTTCTATTTCGTAATTTCCGGCGCGGTGAAAATCTACCGCCTCACCCCGGACGGCCAGGAGAAAGTCTTCGAGGTGATCGGCAATCGCCAGACCTTTGCCGAAGCGATGATGCTGATGGACACGCCCAACTATGTCGCCTCGGCCCAGGCTGTCTGTCCGACGCAGGTCTATCGCTTCTCCAACGCGGCCTACATGCGACTGCTGGAGGCGAACCAGAAGCTTTCCTTCGCCCTGCTCGGCAAGCTCAGCGTGCGCTTGCACCAGCGCATCAACGAAATCGAAACCCTTTCGCTGAAGAACGCCACTCACCGCGTGGTGCGCTATCTGATGACTCAGCTGGCACGTTTGAAGGATGAAGGCAGCAGCTTCGAGCTGCCCATGGCCAAGCAGCTGATCGCCGGCCATCTGTCGATCCAGCCGGAGACGTTCTCGCGGATCATCAGGCGCTTGATCGATGAGGAAATCATCACCCAGGAAGGCCGGCAGATCACCATTCTCGATCGTCAAAGGCTCGAATCCTTCGAGTAACGCGCCAGCGATACACCTGCTCACCAGCCCCTCGGGGGCAGTTGGCGCAGGGGCGCGAACCTCTTGCAACTCATTGATTACCGTCAACCTCTAACAGCAGCACTGCATGGCAAGCTGGAAGTGAACTAGAGAGGACGCTGCCATGCCCAGATGCCTGTATTGCCAGCAACCCAATCCGCCGCAGGAAGCCGAATGCAGCAACTGCGGCATGCCCCTCCCCGCCCTGGCCGACACCGCAGGGGATCGCCGTCAATACAGATTCTTCTGGTTCTGTATCGGTCTTGCGGTGTTCTGCGCGGTGATGATCGTCTGGTTGCCGCGCAACCTGTTCTAGGCCGGTGGTAAGGTGGATCACGCCTGACCGATTCACCGGGTGGTGATCCACCGAGCGGTGTGGTGGTGGATGTAAAAGGCGACATCCACCCTACGAATCACCGTCCCCCAAGGCAGCTTCGGGAGAATGGATAGCGGCATCAAGCTTGGCGGGCAACAGCCGCTCGATAGATGCCTTGGCGGGCTGAAGCCCACCCTACAACCGCCGGTGTGCTCTGACCGCATTGATGGGCCATCCGGCAGAGTGGGCTTGCGTCCATCAAAGCAACGTCCTTCCCAAACGGGCAAGCCAGAGTACGGCGCGCCATAACTTCGTAGGGTGGGCTTCAGCCCACCGATGAATGCGTCAGAGTCAAGCGAAGCAACGGCGCTAAAAACATAGCCTCGGAACACTGCGTCAATGTCGCGGCATAAACAGGCCATGCCCGCAGTGAACGGTGAGATATCAAGCGGCGCAAAGGCTTGTGGGCGCAAACGGAACGCCGCCCGTTTTACGCTACGGTTTCCACGCAATCTGCCCCAGGCGATTAGTAGGGTGGATCACGCCTCACCGATCCACCGGGTGGCGGTCCACGGGGTGGCCAACCACCGGGTGGCGGTCCACCGAGCGCAGTCACGGTGGATGTGAAAGGCGACGTCCACCCTACGGCTGGGTCAGCTGCTTATACAGCTGCGGCAGGCGGAACGGCAGTTGCTGCGGCTCCTTGATCAGGGTGTAGCCGTTGGCACCGAACATATAGGGCAGGTAATCGCCGGCTTCCTGGTCGATGGTGATGCAGAACGGCAGCAACCCCTGACGCCTGGCCTCGAGCACAGCTTGGCGGGTGTCCTCGACGCCGTAGCGCCCCTCATATAGATCCAGGTCGTTGGGCTTGCCGTCCGTCACCAGCAGCAACAGCTTGCGCCGCTGCCTGCACTTGCCGAGCAGCTCGGTGGCCTGGCGAATGGCCGCACCCATGCGCGTGTAATAACCGGGTTTCAGCGCCTGGATCCGGCCACGGGTGTCGTCGCCATAACGCTGTTTGAAGCTCTTGAGCTCCTGCATGCGCACCTGCTGTCGACGCAGCGAGGAGAAACCGTACAGCGCAAAATCGTCGCCTACGGCAGACAGTGCTTCGCCGAACAGCAGCAGGCTGTCGGTGATCACGTCGATCACCTTGTGCTCGTCGTCCAGGTGCGCGTCGGTGGACATCGACAGGTCGGCCAGCAGCAGGCACGCCAGGTCGCGACGATTCTGCCGCTGTTCCATGAACAACCCACGTTCGGCGCACTGGCCATGCTGACGCTCGACGTGAAAGTCCAACCAGGCCTGCATGTCCAGCTCCGAGCCCTGGGGCTGACCGCGCAGCCATTGCCGATCATTTCGCAGGTGTTCGAACTGCCGGCGCAGCTTGCGCGCCAGCGGGCTCAGCCGCAGCGGCAGGCCCATGGGTTCGGAGCCTCGCGGCAGCATCATCTGCAGGCTGACGAAGTTCTCCTGCATGTGCTGTTTGCGGTAATCCCATTCCGGCAGCTTGATGCCATCGCCCAGCGGAATGTCATCGACATCCGCGGGCGGAAGATCGAGGTGCAGTTTGAGGCCGCCGCCCTTGCGCATGCGCTGACGCGACATGGCAATCTCGTCGAGGTCCTCGGCGACGCGGGAAGCGTCCTCGTTTTCGCTGTCATCGCCCTGGCGATCCAGCTCGACATGCTCGGACCAGCTGAACAGGTTTTCCAGACGGAACAGCATCAGGCCGCCCTTGCTGGTGCTGTCCTCAACGCGCTTGGCGCGCTTGCGCATGCCTTTCTGCTCGGTCGGCGGCGCCTGCAGGTTGTTGTCCTGATCTTCCTCAGCGAGTTCGGTGGCCTGCGGCACGCCGAGATTTTCCGCCGGGTACAGCCACATGGGCAGCGGCCAGGGGGCCACTTCGCTACGCGGAAATTGCTGAACACTGCCCGGCTCCCGCAGGGCCCGGCAGATGGCCCGTTCCAGCGCTGCCTCGGCGCGGGGCAGCGTATCCGGGTCGGGGCGCAGCTGCAGATGCGCCTCGACCAAGCGCGCGTAGCGAGGCTGCATGGCCGGAAAACGCTCGAGGATGACCTGCGTCCAGCGCTGGTTGTCACGCGCCCAATGGCGCATCTCGCCAGCCTGCGCCGCAAGCAGCGCCAGCCAGCGATAGAGATCCTGGTTGAGTGAAACGTCGGGGTACACCGCAAGGTTTTGTGGCAGCCGCAGGTTGCTGGCATCGCACCAGGCGACCGGCAGCTGTTTGCAGGTGCCGGCCACCTGCTGGAGCAGCGTCCGACGCAGCATCAGATCGCGCGCGTTGGCCGCTTCGACACCAATACCGCTGGCACCGCCCATGGCGCGGAACAGCACCGACAGCGGCCGTTGCATGCTTTCCAGCGAAACGCTGGCGTCGGGAAAGTCCGGGCTGGCGCGGCGGGTGATGAAACGGTGCCAGACACTGCCGACCCACTCTTCGACTTCGATGGTAAAGGCCATGACGATCGCTCCGTAGCGGTTTGAAAACAGCAACGGCCCGCTGTGTAAGCCGGGCCGTCAGTTACATCGGTGCCTTGCCTCAGGCCGCAACCGCGGCCGCGGGCACATCAGCGGTTACCCGCCCACGCTGCCTGAAGCTGCAGAGGTAGAGCACCAGCCCGATGAGGAAAAACACCCCAGCGATCAGCCGCAGCCAGAAGAACACGGCCAGTTGGTCAGCGGTGTTCATGAAGGACATTGCCGCGCCATCAGCCGGGATACGCTGCAACCAGACCTGAACCACGCCAGCAGCGGTAAGGAACAGGGTGATCGCCACCATTGACAGGGTCATCAGCCAGAAGCCCCAGATTTCGATGCGTTGAGCCCGCGCATCCGGTGCTTCACCCAGGCCCCGCAAGCGCGGCATGGCGTAGCTGATCATGGTCATGACGATCATGGCGTAGGCGCCGTAGAACGCCAGGTGGCCGTGGGCAGCGGTGATCTGCGAACCGTGGGTGTAGTAGTTGACCGGTGCCAGGGTGTGCAGGAAGCCCCACACGCCAGCCCCGAGGAACGCGGTGACAGTCGTGCCGATGGCCCAGAGCGAAGCTGCCTTGTTCGGATGCTGACGACGGCGACGGTTCACCATGTTCAGCGAGAACAGCACCATGGCGAAGAACGGCAGCGGCTCGAGCGCAGAGAAGATCGAACCCAGCCACAACCAGACCTCAGGCGCACCGATCCAGAAGAAGTGGTGACCGGTACCGATGATGCCGGTGATCAGGGCCATGGCGATGATCACGTAGAGCCACTTCTCGATCACTTCGCGGTCGACGCCGGTGATCTTGATCAGGACGAAGGCCAGCATCGATCCCATGATCAGTTCCCAGACACCTTCCACCCACAGGTGCACCACGAACCACCAGTAGTACTTGTCGCGTGCCAGGTTTTCAGGGTTGTAGAAGGAGAACAGGAAGAACACGGCCAGGCCGATCAGCCCCGTCATCATGACCATGCTGATGGCGGTCTTGCGGCCTTTGAGCAGGGTCATACCGACGTTGTAGAGGAAGCCCAGGGCCACCACCACGATGCCGATCTTGGTGATCGTCGGTTGTTCCAGGAACTCACGGCCCATGGTCGGCAGCAGTTCGTTCTTGGTCATGGCGGCCAGCCCGGCATAGGGCACGAACAGGTAGCCAAGAATGGTCAGCACGCCGGCAGCGGCGAACACCCAGAACAGGATGATGGCCAGTTTCGGGCTGTGCAGCTCGCGGTCCGCTTCCTCGGGGATGAGGTAGTAGGCCGCACCCATGAAGCCGAACAGCAGCCAGACGATCAGCAGGTTGGTGTGAACCATCCGTGCCACGTTGAAGGGCAGCAGCGGGAACAGGAAGTCACCGACAACGTACTGCAGCCCCATGATCAGACCGAACAGGATCTGGCCCACGAAGAGCATCAGCGCAAACACGAAGTAGGGTTTGGCGACGGCCTGCGATTGAAACTTGAGATGCGGATTCATGATGCTCATCTCTCAGCCCTCCCTGTTTGGCGGCCAGTTGTTGGTATCGATCTTCGAGGTCCACTTGAGGAATTCGGCCATATCGTCGACTTCCTGCTCGCTCAGATTGAACTGGGGCATCGACCTGCGTCCGGGCACGCCCAGCGGCTGAGCTTTCATCCACGCCTGCAGGAAGGGCTTGAACGCCGCATCCTCACCGCGACGGACGAAGACGTTGCCCAGTTCCGGCGCGAAGTAGGCACCCTCGCCGAGCAGGCTGTGGCAGCCGATGCAGTTGTTGTTTTCCCAGACCGCTTTGCCTCGCACCACTGCTTCGGAGATTTCCGACTCGTTGGATCGCTCTGGAAAGGTCTGCTCTGTGTGATAGGTCAGGCCCAGAAATACCAGGAGAAAGAACACGCTTCCCCCGAAGTAGATGTTTCTGGCCATTCCCTTGGTAAAGGTCTCGGACATGGTCGCCTCCTCATGGCGTTGGCGTGGCCAGTTTAAGAAGGGAGCTATCGAAATCTGCTTGATGGCAATCAAGAAAAACCTGAACGTGGCACTGGGTCTTTGCGGGCCCACGGCTGCCGGCGGCTGACCGGATATCGAGCCTCTTGTGGCGAGGTTTTGATTAGAACGGTGGGCAGAAGACAGGTCGTGCAGGAGGGCTGCAATCGCGGCTATGAGGCGAGAAACAAGCCGGGCGAGCGCCGACGATTGCTGCTAGCAGGTGCAGTTTGCGCGCTTGCGCAGCGTCACAGGCTCATCGCCAGCAGGATGCCGCCAGCCATTGCCACTGGCCAACCAAGCAGCAGCAAGCGCCAGAGGCGCGGCGCATGACGCAGCTCCATGAAGCCTTCGGTGATCACCCAGGCCTTGACCAGCGCGACAGCCAGCACGGCGCCGGCGAGCAACAGAGTCGAGCCGGCGTTGCCCAGCAATACGGTGGCCGTGGACAGAACGGCCAGCGCCAGCCAGCACCCGATCAGCACCTTTGAAGCGGACATCACGGCCTCCTCAGTTGATGACGTAGACCAGCGGGAACAGCAGCACCCAGACCATATCCACCATGTGCCAGTAGAGGACCCCCGACTCCAGCCCCGCGCAGTCCTGCGCACTGTAGGCGCGCCGACGACAGCGTTCGGCCATCCAGCCGAGGATGACCAGCCCCAGCAACACATGCAGGAAGTGAAAGCCCGTAAGGATCCAGTACAGGGTGAAGAAAGTGTTGTGCTCGAGTCCTAGCCCGAGCGATGACAGATGGCCGTACTCGTTGAGCTTGAGCACCACGTAGACACAGGAGATCAGCAGCGCGCCGAACAATAGCAATGCCCCGCGCTGCGGCCGCGCCAGGCGCACCTGCTCCACGGCCAGGGCGGCCAGCAGACCGGAGGTCAGCAGGCTGAGGGTCAGTGCCAGTCCGATCGAGCTGTCCAGCGCCGCACGGCTTTCACGGAACAACTCCGGATGGAGCACCTGAGTCACCGCGAACGCCAGAATCAGGATGGCGAAGACGGTCAACTCGGCGAGGATGAAGAACCACATCGCCAGATCACCGGGCAATCGCCGAGACAGACTGGTGCGATCAACCGAAATGGACATCGACCACATCCATCAGCGCCGCGACAGTCTGCGGGTCATCCGACAGCGGCTCGGCCAGGCAAGCCATGCAGGCCTCGCGCGGGCTCATGCCCGAGCGGATCATTCTGGCGGTGAAGATCAGCAGGCGGGTCGAGGCAACTTCTTCCAGATCGTGCTGCTCGAGCCGGCGCAACGCCTGCCCGAGCTTGACCACCTGTGCTGCCAGCGCGGCATCGACCTGCGCCTCATTGGCAACGATACGCTGCTCCTCGGCTGCCGGCGGATAGTCGAAACGCATGGCGACGAAACGCTGCCGGGTGCTCGGCTTCATGCCCTTGAGCAGATTCTGGTAACCCGGGTTGTAGCTCACCACCAGCATGAAGCCCGGCGGCGCTTTCAAAGCCTCGCCGGTACGTTCGATGAACAGCTCGCGGCGGTCATCCGCCAGCGGGTGAAGCACCACGGCGGTGTCCTGCCGTGCCTCCACCACTTCGTCCAGGTAGCAGATACCGCCCTCACGCACGGCGCGGGTCAGCGGGCCGTCTTGCCACCAGGTGCCCTGAGTGCCGATCAAATGCCGCCCTACCAGATCCGCGGCGCTCAGATCATCGTGACAGGCCACGGTGTACAGCGGCAGGTTTAGCCGATGCGCCATGTGCTGCACGAATCGGGTCTTGCCGCAGCCGGTCGGCCCCTTGATCAGCACCGGCATGCCGTGCCGCCAGGCCTGTTCGAAGAGCACCTCTTCGTTGCCTAGCAACTGATAGAACGGGGCAGTCGTCAAGCCGACAACATTTTCGGGCGCGCTCATTGGCAATACCTCACTGCAGCGGTTGGATTTGTCCACTGCCACGCTAAACGCCGCACCGCTCCCTCTCAAGCCAACCCGCGGCGAAGCTTGATTACGGTCAAGCCCGACTCGAAATGGACGAGCGCACGCCTCCGAACGGCCCGTTCTGACTGCGCTTTTTCTCACCAGGTTCGGCTTTCCTGCGCTCCCCGCGACACGACGTCACGCCTGGCCCATCCCGGATCGACTCTTGATTGCCATCAAGCGCTTTCGTGCAAAGCCCACCATAGGATGCAAGCGCACACAGCAAGACCCGGGAACTGCCACATCGCCGTTACTAGCAGGAACCGCACGAAGCGGTCAGAGGAGATCACTATGAGCAAACCCATACTGGCGGGCATCATTGCCGGCTTTTCACTGCTCGGCCTGGCAGTTGCCCAGGCTGCGATGAATCCAGAAAACGCCGATGCCGCCTACAAGGGCCAAGCCTCCGCTATCGATCCGGCCAGCGCCCAGGTCGTCCATTCGCCCGGTGCTCCCGACCTGAACGCCGCCGAATTCGAGCAGGCCAAAGAGATCTATTTCCAGCGCTGCGCCGGCTGCCACGGTGTACTGCGCAAGGGCGCCACCGGCAAGGCACTGACCCCGGACATTACCCAGGAGCGTGGACAGGCCTATCTCGAGGCGCTGATCACTTACGGCTCCCCCGCCGGCATGCCCAACTGGGGCACCTCCAACGCGCTGAGCAAAGACGAAATCACGCTGATGGCCAAGTACATCCAGCACACTCCGCCAACCCCGCCAGAGTGGGGAATGGTCGAGATGAAGGATTCCTGGAAGGTGCTGGTCAAGCCGGAAGACCGGCCGAAGAAGCAGATGAACAAGCTGGATCTGCCCAACCTGTTCTCGGTCACCCTGCGTGACGACGGCAAGATTGCGCTGATCGACGGCAAGAGCAAAGAAATCATCAAGACCATCGACACCGGCTATGCGGTGCACATCTCGCGCATGTCCGCCTCTGGCCGTTACCTGTTCGTGATCGGTCGAGATGCCAAGATCGACATGATCGACCTCTGGGCCAAGGAGCCGCTCAAGGTCGCCGAAATCAAGGTCGGCATCGAGGCTCGCTCGGTCGAAACCTCCAAGTTCGAGGGCTACGAAGACAAGTACGTGATTGCTGGCGACTACTGGCCGCCGCAATACACCATCATGGACGGCGAAACCCTCGAGCCGCTGCAGATCGTCTCCACCCGCGGCATGACCGTGGGCACCCAGGAATACCATCCGGAGCCACGCGTGGCGGCGATTATCGCCTCCCACGAGCACCCGGAGTTCATCGTCAACGTCAAGGAAACCGGCAAGGTGCTGCTGGTCAACTATGAAGACATCGACAACCTCACCACCACCATGATCGGCACCGCGCCGTTCCTGCATGACGGCGGCTGGGACGTCAGCCATCGCTACTTCATGACGGCGGCGAACAACTCGAACAAGGTGGCGGTAATCGACTCGAAAGAGCGCAAGATGGCGGCACTGGTCGATGTGGGCAAAATCCCGCACCCAGGTCGCGGCGCCAACTTTGTCCATCCGAAATTCGGCCCGGTCTGGGCAACCAGCCACCTGGGCGATGAAACCATTTCGCTGATCGGCACTGACCCGGACAAGCATCCCGATCAGGCCTGGAAAGTGGTCGAGACGCTCAAGGGCCAGGGCGGTGGTTCCCTGTTCATCAAGACCCATCCGAAGTCCAACCACATCTACCTGGACACCACCTTCAACCCGGACGCCAAGATCAGCCAGTCGGCAGCCGTCTTTAACATCGACGATCTGGGCGCAGGCTTTACCGTGTTGCCAATCGCCGAATGGGCCGGAGTGACAGACGGT
Organism: Stutzerimonas tianxiuensis; assembly: GCF_053470365.1. Classification (NCBI taxonomy): domain Bacteria; kingdom Pseudomonadati; phylum Pseudomonadota; class Gammaproteobacteria; order Pseudomonadales; family Pseudomonadaceae; genus Stutzerimonas; species Stutzerimonas tianxiuensis. The sequence continues at coordinate 44,305 of NZ_JBPVWS010000021.1, forward strand.
GCCAAGCGCGTCGTGCAACCGGAGTACAACGAAGCGGGCGACGAGGTCTGGTTCTCTGTCTGGAGTGGCCAGGACGAGCAATCAGCTATCGTCGTGGTCGATGACAAGACGTTAAAGCTAAAAAAGGTGATCAAGGACAAAAGGTTGATTACCCCAACCGGTAAATTTAACGTCCATAACACTCAGCACGACGTGTACTGAGTAAAACCGGGGGGGACGCCAAGATCCCCCTCTAGCCTTGAGGAAGTAACTCATGAAAAAAGTTCTCATCCCACTGCTCGCCCTCGGCGGCGCAATGGTCCTGCAGCCCGCCGTGGCTCAGGACGGTGAAGCGCTGTTCAAGAGCAAGCCCTGCGCGGCCTGCCACAGCATCGACGCCAAAATGGTCGGCCCGGCTCTGAAAGAAGTCGCCGCCAAATACGCCGGTCAGGATGGCGCTGCCGATCTGCTCGCCGGCCACATCAAGAACGGCACCCAGGGTAACTGGGGTCCGATCCCGATGCCGCCAAACCCCGTCACCGAAGAAGAAGCCAAAACCCTCGCTGAGTGGGTTCTGAGCCTCAAGTAACACCCAGGAGGGCATCATGATCAGGTCCCGACACGCAGTATTCGGTTTGGGGCTCACTCTGGTGTCCCTCCTCCCCTTTTCCGCTGCCCTGGCCGATACGCCTACAGCCGCTCGCCAGGCTCAGCTCGAACACCTGCTGGTGCAGGACTGCGGCTCCTGCCACGGCCTGCGTATGACCGGTGGCCTTGGCCCGGCACTGACCCGCGACGCCATCGCCGACAAACCCCGCGACGCTCTGATTGCCACCGTGACCCACGGACGGCCCGGCACCGCCATGCCCGGCTGGAATGCCCTGCTCGACGATCAGGACATCGCCTGGCTGGTTGACCTACTGCGCAAAGGATACCCAAAGCCATGATGCGTCCTACCCTGTTGCTGGCCGCTGCCAGCCTGCTGCTTAGTGCCTGTGCCGGGCAACCGCTGCGCGGCACCGGTGACATGGGCGTGGTGGTGGAGCGCGCCACCGGCGCCCTGCAGATCATCGAGAGCAGCGGCCAGACACGGCTGGCGCGCGTCGAAGGCTTGGGTGATCTGTCCCACGCCTCGGTGGTGTTTTCCCGCGATGAGCGTTTCGCCTATGTCTTTGGCCGTGACGGTGGTCTGACCAAGGTCGACCTGCTGCGCCAGCGCATCGACAAACGCGTCATCCAGGGTGGCAACAGCATCGGCGGCGCCATCAGCCAGGACGGCAAGCTGATTGCCGTCGGCAATTACGAACCCGGCGGCGTCAAGGTCTTCGACGCCGACACCCTTGAGCTGGTGGCCGATGTTCCCGCCACGCCGCTGGCCGATGGCAGCCGCAACTCGCGGGTGGTCGGCGTCATCGACGCCCCCGGCCGCCGTTTCATCTACAGCCTGTTCGACACCCATGAAACCTGGCTGCTGGACTTCAGCCAAGGCAACAGCCCCGAGATCACCCGTTTCGAGAACATCGGCAAGCAGCCCTACGACGGTCTGCTGACACCCGATGGTCGCTATTACATTGCCGGCCTGTTCGGCGAGGACGGCATGGCCAAGATTGACCTCTGGCACCCCGACCGTGGTGTCGAGCGGATCATCGACGGTTACGGCCGCGGTGAGGAGAAACTGCCGGTCTACAAGATGCCGCATCTGGAAGGCTGGACGGTCGCCGGCAATCAGACCTTCGTTCCGGCCATCGGTCATCACCAGGTGCTGGTGATGGATTCACAGAGCTGGAAGCAGACCGACGCCATCGATGTCGCCGGCCAGCCGGTGTTTGTCATGGCACGCCCGGACGCCCGGCAGATCTGGGTCAACTTTGCCCACCCCGATAACGGCCAGGTACAGGTCATCGACAGCGAGACCCACGAGATCATCGCTCAGCTGGAACCCGGCCCCGCCGTACTGCACATGGAATTCACCGCCCGCGGCGATCAGCTCTGGCTGTCGGTACGCGACGGCAACGAGGTGCAGGTCTGGGACCCTTACACACTGAAGCTGCTCAAGCGCCTGCCGGCCGACAGTCCGAGCGGCATCTTCTTCACCAGCCGCGCGCACGAGACGGGGTTGTGACATGCATATCGATGCTCTCAGCCGCCGCCTGATCGACCGCTTCCAGCACGGTATGCCGCTCTGCGCCGAACCCTACCGCGCCATGGCCGATGCCCTCGAATGCAGCGAAGACCAGGTACTGGCCTGCCTTGAACACCTGGAAAGCAGCGGCGGCCTCTCACGCATCGGCCCGGTGTTCGAACACAGCCGCGCCGGTGCCAGCACCCTGGTGGCGCTGGCCGTGCCGGAAGCACAGCTCGAACAGATTGCGGAACTGATCAACCGCTACCCCGAGGTCAATCACAACTACCTGCGTGAACACCGCTACAACCTCTGGTTCGTACTCACCGGGCCGGATCGTCAGTACATCGATGCGCTTTTAGCCGCAATCGAAGCGCAAACCGGGCTTGCCCCCCTCGACCTGCCCATGCAGGCGGCCTACCGCATCGACCTCGGCTTTCCGATTGGAGATACGCCATGACGTCACTCCTCAACGATTTGCAGGCACTGCAGCTGCGACGCCTGCTCGAAGCCGGCCTGCCACTCGCCGCACGGCCCTATCAAGTACTGGCCGAACGCATTGGCGCCAACGAGGAGGCGGTGCTCGGACAGGTGCGTGACTGGAGTGAGAGCGGACTGTTTCGCCGCGTGGGCCTGGTGCTCAAGCACCGCGCCATGGGCTTTCGCGCCAACGCCATGCTGGTGATGAACATTCCTGATGATCAGGTCGATGAGGTCGGCCGCAAACTTGGCCAGGCCGCAGGCGTGAACCTCTGTTACCAACGCCCGCGGCGACTGCCTGACTGGCCCTACAACCTGTTCTGCATGGTGCATGGCCGCGAACGCGAGCAGGTGTGCCGCCTGATCGACATGATGCTCGCCGAGCACGGGCTCAGTGATGTACCGCATCAACTGCTGTTCAGCACCCGCGCCTTCAAGCAGTGTGGCGGCCGCTACGCACCGCCCGCCGCGATGGAGCGCGCCCATGGATGAGCTTGACCGCCGCCTGATCAACCGTCTTCAGCATGGCCTGCCGCTGGTCCGTCATCCGTGGCAGGCACTGGCCGAGGAGCTGGGCGCAGACCCGCAGACGCTGCGCGAGCGCGTCCAGGCCCTGCTCGACGATGGCACCCTGACCCGCTTCGGGCCGATGTTCGACATCGAGCGCCTGGGCGGCGCCTTCACCCTCGCCGCACTGTCGGTGCCCGAAGATCGTTTCGATGCGGTCGCCGAACTACTGGCAGCGATGCCTGAAGTGGCGCACAACTACCGCCGCGAACACGCCTGGAACATGTGGTTCGTGCTTGGCTGCGCAACCCCGCAAGGCATCGCCGACACCATCGCGCGGATCGAAGCGCAGACTAGCCTGCCGGTGCTTAACCTGCCCAAGGAGGAGACTTACCATGTCGGCTTGCACTTCGCCGTTTGACTCCTCCGAGCAGGAGGAGCTGGCCAAACGCCTGGTTGCGCTCACCGAGGGCGGACTGCCGCTGGTGGAGGATCCCTGGGGCTGGCTGGCCGAGCGATTGGAGATCAGTGTCGACGCCACCCTGGAGCTCCTGCAGCAGCTGCAGGCCGAGGGCGCGATCCGCCGCATCGCCGCCGTGCCCAACCATTACCGCCTCGGCTACCGGCACAACGGCATGACCGTCTGGGACGTGGACGATACCGAAATTGCCCGCCTTGGTCCGCTGATCGGCGCGCAACCCTTCGTCAGCCATTGCTACCGTCGCCCGCGCCAGGAAAGCTGGCACTACAACCTGTTTGCCATGGTGCATGGACGCAGTGCCGAGGAGATCGACGCCTATCGCGCCGAGATCCGTCAGCTGCTCGGCAGCGCCTGCCGCACCGACGAAATGCTGGTCAGCAGCCGCATCCTCAAGAAGACCGGGCTGCGCGTGGGCGGTCTCCGCTAGCGCCGCCATCGGTCTTGCAGGATTCGCCAGGCGGCATTCCGCTTCGGCCACCGTTGTCTCCAACGAACGCGACTTGTCCTGGCGGGCTGCACCCACCCCTCGCTTGGACGCCCGTCCTGTGGCGCCACGCTCTACCACGGGGCAGGGCCCACCTCTTTATTGTTTACGGTCAAGGATTGGCAATCGCCAGTCGGGGATGCTGCCTCCATCGAAACACGCAAGACGCGTGACGCGGGGAGAGACGCTCATGTTGAGAATCAGCCATTACCTGCGTGCCCTCGCCCGGCCCGCCATGCCGGTACTGGGCGCACGCAGCACCGGTGGCGCACGGCCGCCGGTGGTGATCTGGAACCTGCTGCGGCGCTGTAACCTGACCTGCAAGCACTGCTACGCCACCTCTGCCGACAGCGTATTTCGCGACGAGCTGGACACCACCGAAGCCCTCAAGGTCATCGACGATCTGCACGAAGCCGGTGTCCGCGTACTGATCCTTTCCGGCGGCGAACCGCTGCTGCGCGACGACATCTTCGAGCTGTCCGAGTACGCGCGCCAGCGCGGCTTCTTCGTTGCACTGTCGACCAACGGCACGCTGATCGACGAGCACAACATCGAGCAGATCGCCGCCGCGAGGTACGACTACGTCGGCATCAGCATCGATGGCCTGGAAGCGGTGCATGACGACTGGCGCCAGCTCAAGGGCAGCTTTGCCGCCTCGATGCACGCCATCGACCTGTGCCGCGGGCACGGCATCCGCGTCGGCCTGCGCACCACCCTGACCCAGAAAAACTACCCGCAGCTGCCGGCCCTGCTGGCGCTGATGCGCGAACACGATGTACAGAAGTTCTACCTGTCGCACCTCAACTACAGCGGCCGCGGCAAACGCAGCCGCAGCCGCAAGGCCGATGCGCATCACCAGATGACCCGCGACGCCATGTACCAACTGTTCGAGCAGGCCTGGGACGACGTGCAGAACGGCCGCGAGACCGATTTCGTCAGCGGCAACAACGACGCCGACGCGGTGCTCCTGCTGCAGTGGGTCGAGGCCCGCCTGCCCGAGCACCGTGACCGCCTGGAGCGGATGCTGCGCGCCTGGGGCGGCAACGCGTCGGGCAGCGGCATCGCCAATATCGACAACATCGGCGATGTGCATCCCGATACCTACTGGTGGCAACACACCGTCGGCAATGTGCGCCGGCAGTCGTTTCGCGAGCTGTGGCTGGAACAGCCCGAGCCGCTGCTCACCGAGCTGCGCCAGCACCCACGTGCCGTGACAGGCCGCTGCGCCGAGTGCCGCTGGCTGTCGATCTGCAACGGCAACACCCGTACCCGCGCCTGGGCCGAGGGCAACCTCTGGGGCGAAGACCCTGGCTGCTACCTCAGTGACCAGGAGATCGGCCTGCCGCAACCGCAGCGCATCCCCAGCATCGCCCTTTGATACCGAGCGCGGCCCCGAGGCCGCCCGAGACCTACCGCCGTCCGATGAGATTTTCAGGAGTTCGCATGGATCAGCCAACCATTCTCCCCGCTGCACTCGGCGCCACGCTGGCCCCTGGCGAAGTCGCCCTCGTCGGCGCCGGCCCCGGTGATCCGGGCCTGCTCACCCTGCGCGCCTGGAGCCTGCTGCAGCAGGCCGACGCGGTGGTCTACGACCGCCTGGTCAGCGACGATCTGATGAAGCTCTTGCCGGCCCGCTGCGCCCGCCACTACGTTGGCAAGACCAGCGGCTACCACAGCCTGCCGCAGCCGCAGATCAATCAGCTGCTGGTGGACCTGGCGCAGCAGAACCTGCGCGTGGTGCGCCTCAAGGGCGGCGATCCGTTCATCTTCGGCCGCGGCGCGGAAGAACTCGAATACCTGCTGGCGCATGGCATCAATGGCCAGGTGGTTCCCGGGGTGACCGCGGCTGCCGGCTGCAGCGCCTACGCCGGCATCCCGCTGACCCACCGCGACCTGGCGCATTCCTGCCAGTTCATCACCGGTCACCTGCAGGAAGATGGCGCGCTGCAGCTGCCCTGGAACAGCCTGGTCGAGGGCAAGCAGACCCTGGTGTTCTACATGGGCCTGGCCAGCCTCGGTGAAATCTCGCGTAACCTGATAGCCGCTGGCTTGCCGGTCGACACCCCTGCCGCCTTGATCGGCAACGGCACCCGAGCCGATCAACGTGTGGTGCGCTGCACGCTGAAACAGCTGCCGTCGATGGCGCAGGAACAACAACTGAAGCCACCGACGCTCACTGTGATTGGTGAAGTGGTCGGCCTGTTCGCGAATCATTCCCTGGAATTTCCGGCGCGTCTCTGTGCTGAGCACAAGCCTGAGTCCGCCGTTCTGGAGGCGCTATGCGACTGATTCCCTTCGCCCTGCTCATCCTCTGTGGCGCCGTTCAGGCCGCGCCCGAAGTCGTGTCGCTGGATCAGGCTGGCGTGCTCTATGAACAACACTGCCAGAGCTGCCATGGCGTCAACCGCTTAGGCGGCGCCGGGCCGGCACTGCTGCCCGAGAGCCTCAGCCGAATCAAACCCGATGAGGCGCGCGCGGTGATCCACAACGGTCGTCCGGCCAGCCAGATGGCCGCGTTTGGCGACCGCCTGAGCAGCGCCCAGATAGACGGACTGGTCAGCTACCTCTACCAGCCGGCCGCCACACCACCAACCTGGAGCGACGACGACATCCGCGCCAGCCACCGCATTCTCGCTGACGTCGCCGCGCTGCCGAGCACACCGCAGCACGGCGCCGATCCGCTCAACCTGTTTGTCGTGGTCGAGGCCGGCAACCATCATGTGCGCGTGCTGGACGGTGATCGCTTCGAGGAACTGGCCAATTTCCCTTCGCACTTTGCCCTGCATGGCGGGCCGAAATTCTCGCCGGATGGCCGCTTCGTCTACTTCGCTTCGCGTGACGGCTGGATCAGTGTGTACGATCTGCACAACCTGACCATGATCGCCGAGGTACGCGCGGGGCTGAACACCCGTAACCTCGCCGTTAGCAACGATGGGCGCTGGGTGCTGGTGGGCAACTACCTGCCGGGCAATCTGGTATTGCTCGACGCGCGCGACCTGTCGCTGGTCAAGCACATCCCTGCCGTCGCTGCCGACGGCACCCAATCGCGGGTCAGCGCCGTTTACACCGCCCCACCGCGTGACAGCTTCGTGGTGGCGCTGAAGGATGTGAAGGAAGTCTGGGAACTGTCCTACGCCGGCGAGCCGGACTTCCAGCCACGGCGCATCGAGGCGGCCGACTTTCTCGACGACTTCTCTTTTACCCCGGATTACCGCTACCTGCTGGCCACCTCGCGCAAGGCGCTCGGTGGGCAGGTCATCGACCTGGACACCGGCAAGGCCGTCACCGATATCCCGCTGCCGGGCATGCCACACCTGGGCTCGGGCATCTACTGGAAGCGCGGCGGCGACTGGGTGTTCGCCACGCCCAACGTGAGCAAGGGGCTGATCTCCGTGCTCGATCTGCAGAGCTGGAAACTGATCAAGGAAATCCCCACCGAAGGGCCCGGCTTCTTCATGCGCAGTCACCTGAACTCGCCCTATGCCTGGACCGACGTCTTCTTCGGCCCGAACAACGATGCCGTGCACCTGATCGACAAGCAGACCCTGGAGGTCGCCCATACGCTACGGCCGATGCCGGGGAAGAATGCTGCCCATGTCGAGTTCACCAACGACGGCCGCTACGCCCTGCTCAGCGTTTGGGACACCGATGGCGCCTTGATCGTCTATGACGCCAAAACACTGGAGGAGGTCAAACGCATCCCGATGAACAAGCCGTCCGGCAAATACAACGTCGGCAACAAGATCGAGTTTGCCGAAGGCACTTCGCACTGACAGCAGCATCGAGCATGAAAAGGCGGTTGGTTTCAGCAGTTGCCTAGAGCCGACCGCTGTCCTTTTTCATACCAAACTGCTTTCATATCAGCCCTTTTGATATGAGCTGCCCATGGACATCGATCTCGCCCGCACCTTTCTCGAGATCATCCGCAGTGGCAGTTTCATCGCCACCGCCGAGCGACTGCACATTACCCAGACTGCGGTCACTGCACGGGTGCGCAGCCTGGAGACGCAACTTGGCTGCCGGCTGTTCGTGCGTAACCGCGCCGGTGCGCGCTTGACCAGTAACGGCGAGCGTTTCGTCACCTACGCCACCCAGTTGGTGCAGACCTGGGAAACCGCCCGGCGTGATCTGCCGCTGCCACGCGGCTACGACAAGCTGCTGTCGCTGGGCGCCGAGATCAGCCTGTGCAATCCACTGATGCTGGCCTGGGTCCAGCGGCTGCGCCAGATGATGCCGGACCATGCCTTTCGTAACGAGGTGGCCAGCGGCGAGGAATTGCAGAAGCAGCTAGGCCTCGGCGCGCTGGATGCGGCGCTGGTGCATCAGCCCGAGTATTGGCCTGGGCTGCAGGTAGAGCAGCTGCTCGAAGAAAAGCTGATTCAGGTGGTTCACAGCTATGTTCCCGACCCCTACCTGTACGTCGACTGGGGGCCCGCGTTTCGAAGCCAGCATGATCGCGCGCTGCCGGAACACATCCGCGCCGCGCTCTCCTTCAGTCTCGGCCCGTTGGCGCTGCAGTTTCTGCTGCAGCATGGCGGTCGCGGCTACTTCCGCACGCGGGTGGTCCAGCGCTACCTCGATGAAGGCCTGCTCAAGCGGGTCGAGCAGGCGCCGGAGTTCAGCTACCCGGTTTATCTGGTGTACCCGCGCGCCGCCGAGTCGCCGGCGTTGCGGCTTGCCATTGACCTGCTGCGAGAAGCTGCTGAAGAGGAGTACGACTGGTCGCGCTGGAACTACGAAATCTAGCCGGTCGCTTCCGGTGAGGCGCTGGCTCAACGACGGCTCAGTCGCTCAGCCGCTTCATCCAGTTCTGGTACAGCCCGGCGACCAGATCACTCTGGGTAATCATGCCGACCAGACGCTGCTCGGCGTCGACGACCGGCAAGCAGGACATGCGGCGGTCGGCCAGCAGATGGACCAGATCGGCGAGCTGGGCATCCTCATGCACGGAGACCACCGGCGCGCTCATGATCCCTTCCACGCGCATTTCGCGACCAAACGTCAGCCGCCGCAGGTTGAGCCGTGAGGGGCTGGGCTCGAAATGCTGCAGCAGATCGGTCAGGGTGAGAATGCCCACCAGCTTGCCACTGCCTGCTTCAACCACGGCCAGCGAGTGCAGCCGGTGCCGACGCACGACATCCCAGGCCTGACGCATGCGCGCCGCAGGATCGACCCAGTGCAACTCGCGACACATGATGTCGGCAGCGGCCACCGTGCCCATGCTGCGGCGGATGGCATGGGTTTCGGTGCGTTTGATCAGCTCGACCAGGTCGTCGCGGGTGACGTCCACATACTCACCGAAATCCTCCAGTGCGCGGTCCACGTCGTCGCTGGTGAAGCTCATGTGCTCCTCGCCCAGCGGGACACTGCCGCTCTGCTCGCCGCTACTGGCAGCGCGAGGCTTGGGATAGGGATGGCGCGTGAGATTGTTGTAGACCAGCGCAGCGGCGATCAGCAACAGCGAGTTGAAGGCCACCGGGAGCAGCAGGCCATAACCCAATTCGCTGATCCCCGGCCCACCGATGGCGGCGACCATCGCCAGCGCACAGCTCGGCGGGTGCATGCAGCGCAGCAGGAACAGGCAGGCGATGGCCAGACACACCGCCAGCACCGCCGCCGCGACAGTGGGCAAGGCACTCGCCCCCAGGGCAACGCCGATGGTCACGGCAATGAGGTTGCCACCGAATACCGACCAGGGCTGCGCAAAGGGGCTCGATGAGGCACTGAACAGGATCACCGCCGAGGCGCCCGCCGGCGCGACGATGTGCAGCGTGACCGGGCCGCCGAACAGCCAGAGGCCGACGGAAACCATTGGCAGCACCACCAGCCCGACGCCGATCACCGCGCGCAACCATTCCTTCGGTCCCACGCTCAATGGCACCGGAAAGAAGGATCGCAGCCAGTTGTTCAAAGGGTCTTGCATGGGCTCGGCTTGGAAGACGTATAGCACTCAGGCACTGCGACTATGCCACAGGTTCCGGCAGTTCCTGCCGCGGGCTGCGATGCGCACGCTGATGACGATCGTCAATCGGGCCTCATCCCCTGATCGTGGCGCTTCAGTCTGGCAGGTGCTTCAACCAGTTCCGATAGAGCGCCGCGATCAGATCGGTCTGGGTGATCATGCCGATCAGACGGTGCTCCGCGTCGACCACCGGCAGGCAGTGCAGACCGCGGTCGGAGAGCAGGAACACCAGGTCAGCCATGTGCGTGTCCGGGTTAACCGTCACCACCGGCGTAGTCATGATCGAGCGCAAACGAGCGCTATCTGCGCGCTTCAGCTGGCTGAGACGCAGTCGCCCCGGCGACGAGCGCAGATGCTTGAGCAGGTCGACCAGCGTGACGATGCCTATCAATTCACGACTGTCGCCCTTGACCACCGGCAACGAATGCAGACGATGCTCGCGCAGGCTCTGCCAGGCCCGCTGAATGGAGCCGTCCGGGGTGCCCCAGTAAAGATCGCGAGACATGATATCGGCGGCGGTTATCTCGCCCATGCTGCGCCGCAACGCATGCTTTTCGGTCTGTTTGATCAGCTGGGCCAGGTCATCACGGGTGACGTCGACGTATTCGCCAAACTCGGCCAGCGCCTGCTCGACGTCGTCATCACTGAAGCTCATGCGCTCGCTGGGCAGCGGGTCACGGGTGTGATGCGTGTTGCCCTTCAGCGGGCGCGGCTTGGGGTAGGCGTGGCCGCTGAGATTGTTGTAGAGCAGCGCCACTACCACCAGCAGCAACGAGTTGAACGCCACCGGGTAGAGCAGCTGGAATCCGTAGGCATGCAGCTCCGGGCTGCCGACCACCGCCACCAGGGCCAGCGCTGCACTCGGCGGATGCAGGCAGCGCAAGCCGAACAGGCAGATGATCGCCAGCGCCCCGGCCAGGCCAGCCGCCGCTGCCACGGGCAATTGGCTCGCGCCCAGGGCGATACCGATGGCAGCGGCCAGCAGGTTGCCGCCGATTACCGACCATGGCTGGGCGAAGGGGCTCGACGAGGCAGCGAACAGCAGCACCGCGGACGCAGCCGCCGGTGCGGCCAGTGGCAGCGTGACCGCGATTCCGAACACCCAGGCGCTGAAAGGGATGATCACTAGCAGAGCCAAACCCATGCCCGTTGCGGCACGCAGCCATTCAGCCGGACGCGCCGACAAAGGTATGGGCGCAAAAGATCGACACCAGTCTAGAAGGCGTTCCTGCATGGTTCCTGCTTGCGTTGAGTCTGCGATCGCTGCGACAGCCAAGCGTTTGCATGGCCGGCGTGTCAGCCGATCAGAATAGGCCTGGCGCCACAAATAGGGGCACAGACCGAAACGGGCGCACATTGTCGGTGCATCTCAGACTCCAGACCAATGAATAGTATTGGTGCTTCGCTGCAGTATTTTTGTTATCAACCTTGCGATCAGGCGTGTCTGGCCTGCAGCAACAGACGAGACCAGCCTCGCTCCGGCCGTTGATATTCACAAATGAAAGTGTATCTGGGGTGCTAGCACGCTTCGCTGATGGCCGGCCGCAGCTCTTTTTCGTGCTCGCCGATCAGTGCGGCAACGATGCGCATCACGTCGAGATTGGCCTCTTCCATTTCGCTCATATGGGCGAGCGCGTCTTCCAGCGCCTGTCGGCGAAACGCCTCGATGGCCTGCTGGCCCTGTTGATGGACGGCCGTGTGCGGACGTTCGATCTGCTGGAAGTGCGCCAGGCGGTGCATGCCGCGATTGGTCTCCCCGTAGTACCAGCGGCCAAAGCGACACTCACGCTCGCTGGGCAGCACCGGCGCGCTCTGACTGCTCGAACCGAGCACCTGGTTGTAGACGACGAACTTCAGCGACAGCTCATCGAGGTTGGCCAATTCAATGCCAGCGCGGAACGAGGAGCGCTCGATGCCATGGCGCATGTTGCCCGCCAGCTGATGCAGGTGCTGCATGGCCGCCACGGCCAGTTCGGTGGTGCGGCTGAACCCTTGCGCCAGGCCGCCCTGCATCTGGATATAGGCGTGCACGCTGGCGATCTCGGCCTGCACCTCGGTGATTTTCTGCACGATGTCGGCGGTGGCCAATGCGGTCTTTTCCGCCAGGGTGCGGATTTCCCCCGCGACCACGGCGAAGCCGCGACCGGCGTCACCGGCCCGCGCCGCCTCGATGGCAGCGTTGAGGGCAAGTAAATTGGTCTGACTGGCGATGCCGCTGATGAGGTCGACGATCCCATTGATCTGTTGCGAATGGGCCGCAAGGGCATCGACCTGCTGCGATGCCTGATCAAGTCCGCTCTCCATGTCGATCGCCTTGGTCTGTAGCTCGCCGAAATGCTGCTGGTTACTCAGCGCTGCATTGGCGACCTGCTCGGCTTGCGTGCGGTTCTCGCTGAGCTGGCCGGTGAGGTATTCGAACGAGTCACCTAGATGCTCGACCGAATGGCCGAAGCGAACCAGATTGCCGGCCACGCCGCGGTAATAGTCCAGGTGCCGTTGCCCTTCGGCGTTGGTGGCGCTGACGGCGGCCACCCGCGCCTCCAGCGCGGCGATACGCGCGGCTTGCTCCACGCAGGTCCGCTGCAGCCGATCACGCTCCTGCTGCAGCTCGCGAGCGGCTCGTTTCCATTTGAAAAACATCGGCTGCCTCGCGGATTCAGTTGAGTGTGTAGCCGTTGTCGACCACCCAGTCCTGCCCGTATACGCCACGCGCGCCCTGCGACAACTGGAACAGGATGACATTGGCGACGGCGGCAGATTCGAGGAAATGCCCCGGCAGCAGGCGCTGAGTGACGCCTTCGGCCACCTGCTCGAGCTGTTCCTCGGCCAAACCCAATGTCCCCCAGATCGCGGTGGCGGTCGGCCCCGGAGAGACCACGTTGATGCGCACGTTGAGCGGTGCGAACTCCACCGCCAGGGTGCGGGCATGGGCGACCAGCGCGGCCTTGCTGGCGATGTAAGCGGCCAGCCCGGGGAAGGTGCTGCGGGTCAGGAAGGTGCCGACAAACACCACTGATGCTGGCTTGGCCAGTTCAGCACGCAAGGCCGCCAGGGTGTTCAAGGCTCCCGCTCCATTGACGGCCCACTGGCGCTCGAAGCAGGCCACATCCAGGCTGTCACCCAACTCGGCGATACCCGCGTTCGGCACCAGATAGTCGACCGGACCGAGCTCCGCCGCGCGACGGGCCAGTGCTTGAAGATCGTCTTTGGAGGTCACGTTGCCAGCGTGCCAATGCAGGTGCTCGGGGTAGGTTTCCACCAGCTCGGCCAAGTCGCCCAGGGTGCGTGACATGGCCAATACGCGCGCACCGCGCTGCAGTAGTGCGGTACACAGCGCCAGCCCAATACCCGAGCTGGCACCGGTGACCACGGCCAGGCGCTCATTGAATTCATTTTTCATCATCATCTCCGATGCCGGCGCTCGCCGAGCCGCAGGCTGCCCATCCCGGAATGGGCAGGCAGTAGTTTTCAGTAGGGGTGGTGGAATAAGCTGGTTGATTCAGCGTCTAGCCTGGATGGCCATCGACCCGCGCAGTCACCAGCATCGGCGCATAGCGCCAGGCATACAGGGCGAACGCCAGGGCCCAGCAAATTGCGGCAGCCCACAGGCCGATCACTGGCCATTCGGTGATCAGAAACACCCGCGAAGCGGCACCGAGGTTGAACAGCACGAAGGCGCTCACGATGCCAGGCGGCAACTGCAACGGCCGCCCGGTATGACCGAGCGTGACGCGAGCGATCATCGCCAGGATCAGGCCACTCATGGAACCGACCGACAGCGCGTGCAGCGACGAACTGGAGCTGTCCAGCAGGCCGAAATTCCACAGTGCCAGGCCGGTTGCCGCTACCACCAGCCAGAGCATGGCCAGGTGCAGCGACCACAGCAGCGGCACGCGCCAGATGCCGCTGTCATACCAGCGCGCCAGCCTCAACAAATGCCCGGCGGCGATGCCGAGAAACAGCACGCCAAGCCAGACATGCTGCTGCAGCGCAACGCCGACGGCGTAGAGCACGGCAATCAGGCCGGTACCCACCAGCAGCGCCACGTCCAGCCAGAGCCAGGGCTTGACCGCTTCGGTGCGGCCGAGACCACGTTGAGTGAAGAAGGGAATCACCCGTCCGCCGATGATCGCCATCAGCGCCGCCACCAGCCATAGCCCGGCGAGTACGCCCTGGCGCTGCAAAGCGTCATCGCCGAGCGCGACGCCGCAGAGCACCAGCACATCGGCGGCGGTCATCAGGCCGAGCACGGCGATGATCGGGTAGTTGCGCTTCTGCCTGGCCTTCCAGAGCATGCGCGCCATCAGCCCGGTCACCCCCAGCATGAACAGCAGATCCAGCGGGATCAGCAAGGCCACGGGCAGTCCGAACAACCAGCCGAGGCGGGCCAGCAGCCAGACCACGGCAAGCGCCATCAACTTGTTGCCGGATACGCCAGGCTGGCCAGTCCAGGTCTGCCCCGCCGTCAGCAGGAACCCCGCGACGATAGCCATGGCGAAACCGAACAGCATTTCGTGACGGTGCCAGGACAACCAGCCGCCGGTTGGCTGAAAGCCCGGCCAGAGGCCTGTCCATGCCGCGATCCACAAGGGAATCGCCAGCATCGCAAAGAGGCTGCCGGCGAGGAAAAACGGGCGAAAGGCGAGCCGCCACACGGGCGGGATACTCAAGGCTTTTCGCCGATCGATAACTTGCACAAAGGCCTCCTGAGCTTTTCGTATCTGCCTGGAGGAAGAAGCCCTGCCGGTCAGAAAGGTGACTGCTCCGAATTGCGGAGCCAGGCCTACTTTTTACAGCTTAGGGGGCTCTGGCAGACTTGATTGCAATCATCTTTTTTTGGGAGGGAGGCCGGCTGCGACGGCCGGCAGGTCCGAGTGCACTGAGGAAGTGGCGCAGGAACACCGCCGCGCAGGGCACTTGCGATTCGGATCGTGCGTACGCCCAGCAGCCGTAGGGTGGATCACGCTTCACCGATCCACCGAGTAATCGATCAACCGACCCCGCGATCCAGCAAGCCACCGAGCTGAGTCGCGGTGGATGTGGAACGCGACATCCACCTTACGCAGCGGTGGTGCGAGAGGGACGTTACTTCGGCTCGTGCTTGACCGTTTCGGTCGATGCCGCGCTGTCGCCGTCGCCCATGGATTTGCGGAAGCCACTGATCGCGCCACCCAGGTCCGAGCCCAGGCCGCGCAGGCGCTTGGTGCCGAACAGCATGACTACGATCAGCAGTACGATCAGAAGTTGCCAGATGCTGATGCCCATCATTTCAAGTACCTCATCGAGTTGTTGGTTGGCGGTCTAGTGACCGGCGTGAGCCTGTTGATGGCCGGGCATGGCGTGAGGCATGCCCGGCGATTGTTGTAATACGGATTGATCGATGTCCTCGAAGCGCAGCACTCGGCCGCCGTGCATGGCCGCCAGTCCCTTGGCCGCAGACTCTTCGGCAAAGGTGGCCAACACTACGCCCATTGCGCCTTTGAGCGATGTGCCCGCGACATAGTAGGCGCTGGTGGCATCGATCAGGTATTCGTCGTCAGGGTGCTCCCAGGTGGAGCGGCCCATGTCGTGAACGTAGAGCTTGGCATCGAGCATGCGGTTTTCCGGTTGCAGCCACCAGCCGAGCATCTCGGCGGTGGAACAGAATTTACGTACCCCGCCCTTTTCCACCGCCTGCCCCTTGGGTCCGGGGAAATCGCTGATCACCATGCCACAAACATGGCATTCATCACTGCTGTGAAAGGCGACGGGTTCAAGCAGCTGCTCGCTCTGCTCGGCTTCGTTGCAAGCGGCCAGGCCGAGCATCAATGCAGCGGCGACCAGTACGCGTGACGCTCTGTATAGCGCATTCATCGTTACAGTTTCCTTTTTCATGGTCATGCAGGACGACGGCGGAACACGCCGTAGGCCAGCAGCAGAGAAACACCTACCCAGAGCAACAGGCACAGCCAGAGAGCGGCGGCCGGCAGCGGCAGATCGCTGCCCAGCGCGAGTACGCCCATGGCGTTGCCGCCCTCGAAGCCGGACAGATTGATCAAACGGTAGATATCAGCCGGGTTGAACAGCAGCAGCCAGGGCAACAGCTCGGGGTTGAACTTGCCTTCGCTGAGCACCAACAGCGCCAGCAACACCAGATCGAACACCAGCACGAAGAGAAACCACACCCCAAGCGCCAGCCCGGCGGCACTGGATTTCTCACCCACCTTGCTGCTCAGCACATAGGCCAGGGCGAGGAAAACCCAACCGAGCAACGTCGAAGAGATCATGAAGCGGCCAAAGGCCCAGATCAGCAGACCAATTTCGATGTCTTCGACCAGCGCAGCGATGGCCAGCATGGCGCAGCCGAAGCCGATCAGCACTGCCAGTGCCAGGATCAAGCCGTGGCCGACGAACTTGCCCAGCAGGATCTGTCCACGCCCCAGCGGGTAGGTGAGCAACAGCATCAGGGTGCCGCCCTCGTCCTCGCCAACGATGGCGTCGTAGGCCAGCAGCAGTGCGATCAGCGGCATCAGAAAGGTTGCCAGGCTTGCCAGGCTGGCAATGGTCGCTGGAATCGAGGTGAAGCCCAACTGCCCGGACGCAGCGGCACCCAGCCAGGCAATGCCCACTGCCAGCACCGCGAACAACAGGCTGATGGCCAGCAACCAGCGGTTACGCAAACCGTCGCTGAATTCCTTGCGGGCGATGTTCCAGATCTGGTTCATAGCGTGCCCTCCGCAGCGCGAACGTCACCGGCGCGCTGCATGTAGTAGCGATACAGGTCTTCAAGCGATGGCTGGTGAATCTCGATGTCATCCGGCTCGCTTTCGCCGAGCAGTTCGCGCAGCAGGGGCAGCTTGTGCCCGTTGATGGCTGATACCTCGACGCTGCGCTCGCCCAACGAACGCGCGCTATGTCCAGCGGCGTCCCAACGCTGCAACCAGCCAGCGCTGTCGCCGATACCACTGGCCCGAATGCGCACCGGCAGCCCGGCCTCGACGCGCAGTTGCGCGAGGCTGCCGACCGCCTGTAGCCGCCCCTTGGCGAGAATCGCCGCCCGATTGATATGCGCCTCGACGCCGGGCAAAACGTGCGAGCAGAGGATGACGCTGGTGCCGCGTTGGCGCATGCGGTCGATCAGCTGATAGAGGTCGCCGGTCGCGATGGGGTCGAGTCCCACCGTGGGCTCGTCGAGCAGCAGCAGCCGCGGATCGCCGAGCAGCGCCTGGGCCAGACCGAGGCGTTGGCGCATGCCCTTGGAATAGGTCTTGACCCGCCGCTCGGCGGCATGGGCCAGGCCCACCTGCTCCAGCAGTTCGTCCACCTGCGCCAGCGACGCGCCTTTCAGCCGAGCGAAGTGGCGTAGCGTCTCGCGGCCGCTGAGCTGCGGATAGAAGGTCACGTTTTCCGGCAGGTAACCCAGCTGGCGACGGACCTCGGGATCATGCGGGGCCCGACCAAGCACCCGCACCTGCCCTTCGCTGGGCGTAAGCAGGCCGAGGATCAGTTTCATGCTGGTGGTTTTGCCGGCACCGTTATGGCCGAACAGGCCCAGCACCTCGCCCTCGCCGAGCGTCAGGCTCAGATCATGCAGCACGGTCATGCTGCCGTAACGCTGGTTCACGCCCTGGATCTCTACAGCGCTCATGGCGTTGGCTCCTGCGTTTTGCTTGTCGATGGTTCAGTTGGCGGCTGCATCAGCGGGTGGCTGTCCTGCACGCCGGGTGACTTGATCACCGGGAAGGCCCGCTGAACCCAGCGCAGCACCTCGATGCTCGGGCTGTTCATCAACAGCCGCACCTGCGGATAGAGCCACAGCAGGCGGTCGACGTTGTCGTTGGGCTCGTAGGCCAGGTCGCCCAGGCCGTCGTTGTTGCGGTCCCAGCCGAGGTAGTCGCTCCAGTAGTTGCCACGGCCGTCGATGGACCATTCCTGCGTGCGGGTGGCCACGTACTTGACCTGCTGCTGGTTGCCGATGAAGGCGTTACCCGCGATGCGGTTGTCTTCCGAGCCGGCGGTCAGGTGGATACCCAGCGCGCTCTTCTCGAAACGGTTGCCTTCGATGGTGTTGAACAGCGAGTTGTAGATAAACAGCGCCTTGCCCTCGGCGCCGGAGATCATGCTGTCACCGGTCGAGCCACTGCGCACGTCGCTGACAACATTGTCGCGAATGGTCGAGTAGGTGATGTAGTTCATCAGGATGCCGTAGTTCTCATCGCCCTCGGAGCGGTTGCCGATGACCTCGAGCTTGCGGCTTTGCATCAGCGCGTAGCCGGTGCGGGTGCGGCGGGTGACATTGCCGATCACGCTGTTGTCGTTGGCGAACATGTAATGCACGCCGTAGCGCAGATCCTCCAGCACGTTGCCTTCGATGTGGTTGCCGTTGGAGGTGTCGATGTAAATGCCATCACGGGTATGGCGCACCTGGTTGTCGATGATCCGCGCGCCGCTTACCGCGTAGAGGTGGATGCCGTTGCCACGGTCCTGGGAACGGATGCTCGTGTCGCCTTCGATCCGGTTGCCGATCAGGCTCACATCCTTCGAGCCGTCGACCCAGACGCCGAAACCGGCGCCGCGCAGCTGGTTGTCGCGGATCACCACACGCTGCGCTTTTGGCTGGACGAAGATGGCTGCGTTCATCGCCGTCAGGTCGCGTCCCCAGTCGAGCAGCGTGCAGCCCTCGACCGTGACATCCGATGCTTCGATCAGCAGGCCGTTACCCTCGCCTTGCGCCTGCAATACGGCGCCGGGCTCGCAGCGCAGCTCCATGGGCTGGTCGATGATGAACTGGCCAGTGTATTCGCCGGCTGGCAGGCGCCAGCGGTTGCCCTCTTCCGCCTCCAGCGGCAGGGTCGTAATGGGTTGCGGAGCCGCCGCGGCCACCCCGCAGAACAGGGCCAGCAGCAACGCTGCCAGCGGTTGAAACGTGGATATCGCCTGAGATCTGAGCACAGCGTTGTTCCTCTTCAGCTTCCAGGCAGGTGAAGGGCGGGAGCGACCGCTCCCGCCCGGTTGTGTTACGCCGGCTCGACCATCATGCGGCCGACCATTTCCATGTGCAGCGCGTGGCAGAACCAGCTGCAGTAGTACCAATGCAGGCCGGGCTTGTCGGCCGTAAAGGTGATGGACGAGGTCTGCTGCGGGCTGATTTCCATGCTCGCACCGTGGTTGGTCATGACGAACCCGTGGGACACGTCCTCGATCTGGTCGATGTTGGTGATGGTCACGGTGACTTCGTCGCCCTGCTTGACGTTGAACTCGGTCAGGCCGTAGGTCGGCGCCATCGAGGTCATGTACACGCGCACCTTGTTGCCGTCGCGGATGACCTTGTTGTCGGTCTCCAGATTGATGCCGTCCTTCTTCGCCATTTCCACGGTGGGTGCGAAGAACGGGTCGTCCCGTTTCCAGATCTTCTGCGGCTTGATCTGGTCACGGCGCGCCAGGATGCAGTCGTGCGGCTCGGCATAGGTCGGGCCGTCGTGCACCAGCTTCATTTCCTCACCGGATATGTCGATCAGCTGATCGTTTTCCGGGTGCAGCGGGCCGGTCGGCAGGAAGCGGTCCTTGGAGAACTTGCAGAGCGCGACCAGCCACTTGCCATCGGCTTCGCTGGTTTCGGTCAGCGAGGCATGCAGGTGGCCCGGCTGGTACTGCACGTCGAGCTTCTGCTTGATGTAGTTGACCTTCTCGCCGTTGTAGGCGCGCACCGCGTCGGCCATGTTCCACTTGACCACCTGGCTGTCGATGAACAGCGTGGTGTAGGCGTTGCCGCGACCGTCAAAGGTGGTGTGCAGCGGGCCGAGGCCCAGTTCAGGCTCGGCGGCGACCACGTCGCGCGGGTCCTTCAGCTTGTCGTCGAAGAGGTCATCGAGCTTGGCGATCTCGATCATGGTGACGGTCGGCGACAGCTTGCCCGCCGCGATGAAGTACTTGCCGTCGGACGAGGTGTTGCAGCCGTGGGGGTTCTTTGGCACCGGGATGTAGCGGGTGAATTCCGAACCGGCGCGGCCGTCGACCACGGGCACTTTCGAGTCGCCAACGGTGCTGAACTTGCCAGCCTTGATCGCCGCCTCGATGCGCGGAATGTTGTACACCACCACCCAGTCGCGCTCGTTGCGCATCATGCCACCCAGGTCGGTGGCCTTCTCCGAGTTGTAACAGGTGGAGGCGGCATATTTGCCGGTGTAGTCGGCGTCGGTGTTGTCCAGGTTGCCGTCGACGATGACCTGGAAGGCCATCTCCATTTTTTCCGCGTCGATGACGTTGAACATGGTGTAGGCGTTTTCGGCCTGCAGGTCGTAGGAGCTGCCGTCATTGGGGTGCGGAATGACGAATTCGGCGTTGGCAAACACGTACTTGGTGTGCGGCACCTTCTGCAGACGCAGGCCGTGGATCGCCTGGACGTTCGGCACGGTCAGCATCTTGTCGCACTTCATGATGTCCAGACGGATACGCGCAACGCGGCTGTTGGCCTTGTCGTTGATGAACAGGTACTTGCCGTCGTACTTGCCGTCAGTCATCGAGATGTGGGGGTGGTGGCAGTCGCCGTTCAGGAACTTGGCGCTGTCGCCCATGATGTGGCGGCTTTCGTTGGTCAAACCCCAGCCGGTGGCGGAGTCGACGTTGAACACCGGGATGCGCATCAGCTCACGCATCGAGGGCACGCCTACAACGCGCACTTCACCCTGGTGGCCGCCGCTCCAGAAACCGTAATAGTCGTCCAGCTCACCCGGCGCGACGTGGATCTTCTGCTGCGCGTCCTTGACGGCGGCCGCCCAGGTTTCGCGGCTCATGACCGCGCCGCCAAAGGCCGTGGCGGCCACAGCGGCGCCGGTCAGCGCGCTGGCGCCGAGGAAACCGCGGCGGCTCAGGCCACTCTTTTCCAGCGTTTCGGGGGTGTTCTTGCTCTTGTCGCTCATGGGTCTTGCTCCTTATCGTGTACGGACAGGTCAAACGATCGGTTGCGAGCGCTCGCGATCAGGCGTGTCGCTCTGCGGGTCTACCACTTGCACTACAGGGATCAGCGTCGGGCCGGCCGGGGCTTTCTTGCCGCGCTTGCTGCGCTTGTTCTTCAGGATCAGCGGCGGGCACTTGTTTTCGTTGTGATAGGTCATCTGGCAATCGAGGCAGTAGTGGCACTCGTTGTGATTGATGTGCCCGTCCGGGTGAATCGCCTGGACTTCACATTCGTTGGCGCAGACCTGACAGGGATTGCCGCACTCCTTGCGCCGCTTGAGCCAGTCGAACAGGCGGAAGCGCCCGGTGATCGCCAGACCCGCACCCAGCGGGCAGACGTAGCGGCAGTACACCTTGCGGGTGAAGATGTTGATCGCCAGCAGGGCCACGGCGTAGGCGACGAACCACCATTGGCGGTCGAACTTGAGGGTGATGGCGGTCTTGAACGGCTCCACCTCGGCGGCCTGCTCGGCCATCGTCATCGATTCGAGCGAGATGCCGAACAGCACCAGCAGCACGATGTACTTGATCGCCCAGAGCCGCTCGTGAACCGCGAAGGGCACTTCGTACTGACGAATTTTGAGCTTGCGTGCGGCCTCGTTGATCAGCTCCTGCAGCGCACCGAAGGGGCACAGCCAGCCGCAGAAGACCCCACGTCCCCAGAGCAGGATGCTGGCGGCGGTGAACACCCAGAGGATGAAGATCACCGGATCGGTAAGGAACAGCTCCCAGCGGAAGTCCTGTACCAGGGCATGCACGAAGGTCAGCACGTTGACCACTGACAGCTGGCCCAGGGCATACCAGCCGATGAACACGACGGTGAAGATCAGGTAGCCGTGACGCAGCTTCTTCAGGAAGTTGGGGTGCTGGGTGAGTTTGTCCTGCATGAACAGAATGACGGTCAGCAGGAGCAGCGCGGCCAGGATCACGCCAATCTGAAAGCTCTGCTGATACCAGATGTTGACCCACATCGGCCGGTTGGCCTCCTCGGCTGCCGCCAGTTCTTCGGCAGTCGGCTGCGGGCGATCGATGTACTGCTCAGGCATCTGGTAGGGCAGTTCGAAGCTGGTGAACATGCCACTGATCGGGCCGGTCTGGCGGCGCACCAGCAGCTCCAGCGTCCAGGGCGAGCCGGGATCGAACGCCGCATGCTCACGGACGATGAACACCGCCATTTCGCTGAAATCCGGCATGCCTTCGGCGTACACGTCGTCGAGACGCTGGAAGTCCATGTCGCGGAAGCTGATCACGTTGCCGAACTGGCGCAGCTGCACCCGATCGAAGATCCCGCCCCGTACATAGCCCGAGCCTTTGAACGAGTACTCGCCACTTGCCATGACCGCGACAGCGTGCTCGCCAGGCTTGAGTTCCCCCTTCAGGTCGGCGTAGTGAGCGTCGCCGAGCAGGGCGCGTCCGATGGTGGGCGGGTTCAGGTGGGTGGCGTAGAGGTCGATGAAGGTCTCCCCGACTTCCTCCGGTGCGGCCTCGTCGATGCCTTCGGCTTCGGTGCCTTTGAACGCCTGATCGATGTCGCCCTTGGTCAGGTGCAGGCGGCGAATCGCGCCATTGCCGGTCAGCTCGCTCCAGCTGGCGGGCTCGTAATAGTCCTCGCGGACGGTGGCGGGTTTTTGCGTCGCACCGGCCTTTTCTTCCACCAGCCCGAGAGACACGGCAACGTCGTGGGCTGCGCGCATGACAATTTCATTGACCACCATGACCGTAACGGTGGCACCAGTGACCGCATCGATGGTGACCGCCTTCTCGTCGCTGGAATGGCCGACCACGACCCGCTGATCGACCTTGATCCCCTCGTACTTGGCTGTGAATGCGTGAAGTTTTTCAATCGGAATGCCCACCAACAGGATCGGCTCATGGTGCTCGAGCACGTAGGCATCGACGATCACACCCTGCGGGTCGAGCAGCACCTGCAGGTTGATGGGCTTGCCGGAATAGGCCGGGATATCGACCACGTTGATGGTCTGGAAGGCGTAGCCCTGCACCTCGTCGCCCTTGGTAAGGGTGCGGACCTGGTAATCACCTTCTGCCGCAGAGGCCTCGGCGCCTGGAAAGAACTGCTCGATGCGCTGTTGCTCGGCCTCGTAGTCCTTGGCCTGGGTGAACGCACTGAGCATCAGCGCCAGCAGCAGAGCAAAGCCGAGCCCCCATGCGCCTCTGGTGCCAGCTGCGAAAGAGAGAAGGGACTTCATGAGCGACCTGCTTGATGTTGCGAATGTGAGCCGATGGTAGGCAGCGGTCCCCCACCCTCTCCTTGACGGCTATCAAGATTGGCCGGCAGCGGTGATTGCATTGAGCCATGTCAATGCGCAGGGAGAGTTGTGCTGGGGATTCGCGAGCAGGCTCGCTCCTACTGGGCGCAGCGAAGCTCGGCGCTCCGCCCAGTTGCTGCAGCTCATAACATCAGGAATGTGGGCCCGTAGGGTGGGCTTCAGCCCACCAGCGCTCGTGCGCATGCCGCATGCAGCATGCAGCATGCATCAGAGCTTTGGGCGCCTGCCGGAGGCCGACAGTGCACGTCTTACCGCGGTGGGCTGAAGCTGAACGCCGCCCGCCCGGCCCACCCTAACGGGCTGAAACCGCAGCCTGCTTTAAGTGCATCAATTGCAAGGCAGGGTGAGCGGCGCGATGCGCCGCCCTAACGACCAGCGCAAAAGGCGAACGTCGCGTCACCCACCCACTGCGCTGGTCAGGCCGCCGCCATACTGGGTGACGGCTCGTAGGATGGATCACGCTTCATCGATCCACCAACCCGGGCCACGGTGGATGTAAAAAGCAACATCCACCCTACGCATTGCGACCAGGCGGTGTCAGGTAAGCCGCCGTTGCGCCACGATTGGCCTCGCTGGCCTTGAATTCCATCTTGGCGATGCTGCGCAGATGCACCTGATCTGGACCGTCAGCGAAGCGCAAGGCCCGCCCGCCGGTCCACATGTCCGCCAACGGCGTGTCCGGCGTCAGGCCCATCGCGCCGTAGACCTGCATGGCGCGGTCGGTAACGTTGGTCAGCATTCTCGGCACCAATGCCTTGATCATCGAGATCTCCTTTCGCGCCGCCTTGGCGCCGACCTCGTCGATCATCCAGGCGGTTTTCAAGACCAGCAGACGCGCCTGTTCGATCTCGATGCGCGACTCGGCGATCCAGTCGCCGATATTCGAATATTGCTGTAGATACTTGCCGAACGCCTTGCGCTCCTGGCAGCGCTCGACCATCAGTTCCAGCGCCAGCTCGGCCATGCCGATTGAGCGCATGCAGTGGTGAATACGCCCCGGCCCAAGCCGCGCCTGCGCCATCATGAACCCCTCGCCCTCCTTGCCCAGCAGATTGCTTGCCGGCACTCGCACGTTGCGCAGGACCAGCTCGCTGTGACCTTCCGGCGCCAGGTGATTCATCACCGGGATGTTGCGCACCAGCTCGACACCGGGCGTGTTGAACGGCACCAGAATCATGCTCTGCTGCTGATGGGTCTCCGCACCCGGGTCGGTCTTGCCCATGACGATCAGCAGCTTGCAGTTGGGGTGCGAGGCGTTGGTGATGAACCACTTGCGTCCATTGATCACGTAGTCGTCGCCATCACGGCGGATCAGCGTCTGGATGTTGGTGGCATCGGAGGACGGCACGTCCGGCTCGGTCATGGCGAAGGCAGAGCGGATCTCGCCATCAAGCAAGGGCTTCAGCCAACGCTCGCGCTGCTCCGGCGTGGCGAACATGTGCAGCAGCTCCATATTCCCGGTGTCCGGCGCGTTGCAGTTGAACACCTCCGAGGCCCAATGCACGCGACCCATCATCTCGGCCAGTGGCGCGTATTCCAGATTGCTCAGTCCCACGCCCGGCTCGTCCTCGCCGAGCGAAGGCAGGAACAGGTTCCACAGTCCTTCCGAGCGCGCCAGCGCCTTCAGATCCTCCATGAAAGAGACGGGGTAAGCGCCGGCCGCGACCTCCATATGCCAGGCGCCGATACGCGGCACGATGTATTGATCCATGAACGCGAGAAGCTGCTGACGCAGCGCTTCGACACGTGGGCTATAGGCGAAATGCATCGGATACCTCGGCGATCTGACGGGTCAGGAATGCAATCACCATAGGCGCGGTTAGTTGGAAAAAGAACGAGCCTAAAGCGGCTGAATCAGCCGGCAATCACGCTGACTGATAGCGCGGCGGCATTGACCGAGGTCATCGTCTGCCAGGCGCCGATGCACTAGGGCCACTCTTACCAATGCAGGTAGAACATCCCTTTGGCCAGCAGCACGATGCCTATCATCTGCGCGAAGATCGCCCAGTGGATGCGCCGATAGCGAGCCGGCGTCATGCGCCCGCTGCGCAATAGCATGGCGACCATGCCAAAGGTGAAAAAGACACCCACCGCCAGCAGGATCTTCAGCGACAGCAAGGTCGCGAAGCTGCTGGCGAAGGGGTCGGCCAACACCTGGCGGTGATACCAGGCCAGACCGATACCGGCACCGTAAACAAACAGCACGACCCAGTGCAGCACCACCCGCAGACGTGCGCCGACCGCCTTGTCGACCTTCTGCATCAGCTCCGGCTCGATCTGCTGACGCACGCGGCTGAGCACCGCGACCTCGACGAACAAGGTGCCGATGAAGAAAATGGCCGCCAGCAGATGGATGACATGCAGCAGGGAATAGCTCATCACGGTTCCTTCGGTTTTGATGCCGGCCAGCCTAGCAAAGCCACCGGCAGAACAGGCTAGCGATTCAGTGCCGTCAGGTCGCCGCCCTCGCGTTGCACCTGCTGTCCGGCGAGCAGGCCGTTGTTCGATGTCCGCAGCCGCGACCGACTGCCATCGTCCTTCTCGATCACATACAGGGTTTGCTCCAGCCCGGCCGCCGCCTGCACACCCTGCCCGGCCAGGTAGCCCAGGCCACCACCGATCAGCGCACCGATGGGTCCGCC
This sequence comes from Stutzerimonas tianxiuensis, assembly GCF_053470365.1. Lineage (NCBI taxonomy): Bacteria > Pseudomonadati > Pseudomonadota > Gammaproteobacteria > Pseudomonadales > Pseudomonadaceae > Stutzerimonas > Stutzerimonas tianxiuensis. The sequence continues at coordinate 70,185 of NZ_JBPVWS010000021.1, forward strand.
AGCAGCTGCTCCCAGCATGAAGCCGCTGAGCCCACCGAAACCACCACCGACAACGCGGTCCTCATGCGCCGACACCACCTCATCGGCGACAGCCAGCGAGCTGACCAGCAGGGTTGCGCAGGTAACCAAAGCGACTAGATTTTTCATGCAATGCTCCGTTATGTGTTGTGTCGTTCCTCTTTACACAGTCATGAAGCGTGCCGCCTTTAAAAGCCTCTGGATTCAATTAGTTAACTAGCTGTTAGTATTTTTTACCCTGTCTTGACGGGTACTAAAAACCATTATGTTAGGTGCTTTTAACCACATGCTCAGATACCCCTTATCAAGCAGGCCGACCGAGTGATCCACTGTAAACGCGCCTATGAGCCACCTGCACCTGATGACGGCCATCGGGTGCTGGTCGATCGCCTATGGCCACGCAACCGGCGCAAGGAAACGCTGGCGCTGGATGACTGGTGCAAGACGCTGGCGCCCTCGAATGAACTGAGGCGCGCCTTCAAGGCTGGCGAACTGACCTTCGAGAGTTTTCGGGAAGCGTACCGGCGGGAACTGGCGAGCCACCCGGAGCACTGGTGGCCGCTGTTGGACATCGCGGCCAGAGGCCCACTGACGCTGGTCTACGCCGCGCGCGATGAACAGCACAACAACGCGCAGGTGCTCGCCGAGTGGCTGGAAGATGAGTTGGAGCGACGTGGCGCACCCACATCGCCCACTTGCTATGCCGGCGAGCCGATGGCCTGATTGCCCGAAAGCCTGTCGCGCGTCATCGGGCGCCCGGGGCCTCGGCAGGCAGCGATACACGCAACGAACGACATGCGACTGCCTGCCTGCGACGCGTGTCCGTGCACGCTGACGCTGGTCGCTACGGCTATGTGGTTCAATGCACCAACAGCGTGCCGCCAGGAGCCCCCGCATGCAGGTCGAGCTGCTCGAAATACGCGACCATCTGAGTCGCTTCGCCCCCTTCGACGGTCTGCCGGACGACACGCTCGACGAAATCGCCCGACAGGTCGAGGTCGGCTATTTCAAGGCCGGCAGCGACATTCTTCGCTACGGCGAGACGATCTCGGATCTGCACTACATCCGCAGCGGCGCCGTGGAGGTCTACCGGCGCAACGGCGAACTGTACAACCGCCTGTCCGAGGGCGAAGTCTTCGGTCAGTTCGGCCTGCTGCGCGGCCACAAGGTGCGCCTGCCGGCACGGGCGATCGAAGACAGCCTGATCTACTTCATCCCTGGCCTGTTGTTCGAGCAACTCTGCGAAGCCAATGACGCCTTCGCCGACTTTGTCGAGGCTGAAGGTCAGTCGCGCCTGAAAGTGGAAGAGCCGCAGGGCAAGGCCAGCGAGCTGATGAAGATCAAGGTCCGCAAGCTGGTCACCCGGCGCACCGTCAGCGTGCCGCTGGGCACCAGCGTGCAGGAGGCCGCACAGGTAATGACCGAGCATGGCGTCTCGTCGCTGGTGATCCTCGGCCCGTCGCCAAACCCAGCCGAGGCATCCAGCCTCCAAGTCATGACCGGCATCACCACCGACCGTGACCTGCGCACGCGGGTGTTGGCCGAAGGGCTACCGCTGGATACGCCGGTCGACCAGGTGATGTCACCCAATCCGATCACCATCCAGGCCGACGACTCGGTGTTCGAGGCCATGCTCAGCATGCTGCGCAACAACATCCATCACCTGCCGGTGATGTATCGCCAGCGCCCGGTCGGGGTGATCAACCTGTCGGACATCATCAAATACGAATCGCAGAGCAGCCTGTATCTGGTCAACAGCATCTTCAACAAGCAGTCTGTCGCCGAGCTGCAGAGCCTAGCAGCCTGTCGGACTTTTCCCCTCGCCGGTAGAATTGCGCATCGCTCCTGGAACCTGACTGTATGAGCCGCTT
>NZ_JBPVWS010000022.1:0-68166 GCF_053470365.1 Stutzerimonas tianxiuensis
CCTGAACCGCCGTATACGGAACCGTACGTACGGTGGTGTGAGAGGACGGCGGATGTGAATCCGCCTCCTACTCGATCCTGTTTAACGCATCCGGGAGGTATCGATGGGGCTCGACCCAGTAGTGCTGTTCTTCCTGTTCGGCCTGTTCGCCGGGTTGGTGAAGAGTGAGTTGAAACTGCCACCGGCGTTGTACGAAACGCTGTCCATCCTGCTGCTGCTGGCCATCGGTCTGCACGGCGGCGTCGAGCTGGCCGAGCAGGCCAGTGCGGCACTGCTGGGCCAATCGGCGTTGGTCCTGCTGCTTGGCTGTATGCTGCCGCTGCTGGCGTTTCCGTTGCTGCGCCTGCTGGGCTTTTCTCGCGTCGACTCAGCCAGCGTCGCGGCGCACTACGGGTCGGTCAGTGCCGGTACCTTCGCCGTGGTGGTCGCCTTTCTGCTGGCCAACAAGATTGCCTTTGAGAGCTACATGCCATTGTTCGTAGCGATCCTTGAGATCCCGGCGATCCTGATCGGCATCATCCTCGCCAAGGGCATCAGCCGCGATACCCATTGGAAGGAACTGGGGCGCGAGATCTTCCTGGGCAAGAGCATCATGCTGCTATTGGGCGGTTTGATCATTGGCGCCATCGCGGGCAAGGAAGGCATCAAGCCGCTTGAACCGTTCTACACCAGCATGTTCAAGCCGGTGCTGGCGCTTTTTCTGTTGGAGATGGGGCTTATCGCCTCCGGCCAGATGGGCTCATTGAAGCGCTATGGCCTGCGTCTGGCGGTGTTCGGTCTGGGCATGCCGCTGATTGGCGCGGTGATCGGTGCATTGCTGGCGCGGCTGATGGGCCTGTCGCTCGGTGGCACTGCGATGCTCGCTACGCTGGCGGCAAGTGCGTCCTACATCGCCGTGCCCGCGGCCATGCGCTTGGCATTGCCGGAAGCCAATCCCTCGCTCTCGCTAACGGCGTCGCTGGGGATTACCTTTCCGTTCAACATCCTGATTGGTATTCCGCTGTATCTCGCGCTGGCTGAAACCTTGATCGCCTGGGGACTTTGACATGACGACCGCGACCCGAACGCTGCTTACCGTGATCTGCGAAGCAGCACTGGAAAAGAAACTGGTGGCCGATCTCGACCACCTCGGCGCACCGGGCTGGACCCTGTCCGAAGCGCGCGGCCGCGGCAGTCGCGGCGTGCGCAGTGCCGAGTGGGACACCGAGAGCAATATCCGGTTGGAGATCATCTGCAACCGCGAACTCGCCGAGCGCATCGCCGAGCACCTGCAGGTTCGCTACTACGATAACTTCGCCATGGTCTGCTACCTGGCTGAGGTCGAAGTGCTGCGGCCGGAAAAGTTTTAGACGATTTGATGCGCGTGTTCGCGGGTCGACGGCTGGATCGAGCACCGCCCCGGTGTGTGTCGGGGCGATGCGTCGCCGAAGCCTAGCGGTCGAGACGGCGCTGACTTCGAAGATCTTTCAGGTCGCCCTGAGTGCAGCTGAGCGGCGCGGCGCCGGTCAGGTCATAGCAGCGCTGACCGAAGCCCATCGGCCAATAGATGATGCCGCCCGGTGGCCAGAAAATGGAGGCGACACGGAAGCGCGCACGCAGTTTGCCTTGCTGCAGTAGCTCTCCATTTTCGCTGCTGAGTTTGTAGGGAATGCCGCCAGCGGCGGTCCAGAAGAACGGACGCGTCTTGACCAGTCCTTGAGGGTACTGCTGAGGCCGCTCATAGACAGAGACTTTGCTGTTCTCGGGCAGCTTGAAGTAAGTCGCGGTAGAGCAGCCGCTGACTGCGATCGCGAGCGCCAGCAGGCCCGCCGAACGTTTCAGTTTCATCTGTTTTCTTTCCTTGTCGTGATGCCCGAGGCACAGGCCGTGCCCCGTGAAGCGGGCGGCAATATACCTGAGCCCATCGCAAGGGGGCGAATAGCCGTCGTCCGATTACCGATCGTAATGATGTCTGACGCCTGTGCCAGGAAGACGTCTGGCAATGTCGGCTAGAGCATGCGGCGGTACTGAACGAAGCCCGACCGCTCAGCGACCCGCTCGTAAAGCTGCATGGCCGTCGCGTTGTGTTCCTGGGTCAGCCAGTGCACCCGCGAGGCGCCAGCTACATGCGCCGCGGTATAGACGTGTTCGATCAGTGCGCGACCGACGCCTGTACGACGAAGTGCATCATCGACGAACAGGTCCTGCAGGTAGCAATAATCAGCCGTCGTCCAGCATGAGCGGTGATAGATAAAATGCACGAGCCCAACGGCCTGCGTGCCGCGCCACGCCAGGGCGGCGTGCATGGGCTCGTCAGGATCTAGAAAGCGTTGCCAGGTGACCTGGCTGATCTGCGCTGCGATTTCGGTTTCATAGAAGCGTTGGTAGCTCTGCCAGAGTGACAGCCAGGCGCTGTAGTCGGCCTGGGTGACGGGGCGCAGTTCCAGATTCGGCATTGGTGCAAATCCGACGATAAGTTTCAGGACAGGGTGTTCATCAGGCGCGCCACTTCGTGGTCGCTGACGGCCGGGTTGGATGCCAGAGCATCCCTCACGCCGCTGCGGTTTTCCGCGGTCTGGTTCTGGCTCAGCTTCCATTTGCCTTCGATGCGTTCGATCGGCAGGGAAAAGCCGACAACTGCTCGAAGCATGCCGCTCAGATAGTCGGCGGGTGCGTCGTCCAGCGACCAGGGTTTTGGCTGGTTGCGTTCGTGATGCTCGCTCTGGGCGCGGACCAGCTCGATCAGGCGCGCCGGGTCGTCGAAGACCTCGGCGCGACCGCGGACATGCACGGCCGTGTAGTTCCAGGTTGGTACGACTTTAGGGTCGCGCGCCTTGCTCGGGTAATAGCCAGGGCTGACGTATGCAGAGGGGCCTGTGAACACGACCAGCACCTCGGCGCCATTAGCCAGCTCGCGCCATTGCGGGTTGGCTCTGGCGAAATGACCATGCAGCGTGCCACGGTTCCCACGGTGCTGCTCCAGCAACAGCGGCAAGTGACTGGCAAGCAGCCCCTGTTCGCCAGCAGTCACTACAACAGCCAGTGGCGACTCTTCGATAAATCCATGCAGCTCGGCTAGGTCATCGATACGGAAGGTGGCAGGGCTATACATGGCGAGATTCTCTGGATGAATACCGCGATGCTATGCCGCTAAATGGTCCTGTGTAAGATCCATTTATAGCCTTTTTGAAGGGGCCAATTTAGGCTGTTACATCGCTGCTGTTCAGGCCATCAAAGTGACCACCAAGCCGTCGTTGCCCCTCGATCCCGCTGGATTCAAGCTCGACCCACACCAGGGGTTGGCCCGCCAGCTGTACCAGGCCCTACGTGAGCGCATCCTCGACGGCCGCATGGCCTGCCGGATGCGACTGCCGGCCAGTCGTGAGCTGGCCGAAACGCTCGGCGTGTCGCGTAATACCGTGGTGCGTGCCTACGACCAGCTTTACGCCGAGGGTTACATCGAAGGCCGTACAGGCGACGGTACTTATGTAGCTGAACTGGGCGGCGGGATGCCTGCAGCGATGCCGTCCGCGCTAGAGGTTCAGATTCCCCACGCCTTGCAGGCTCGGCTACAAGCCTACGGTCCCGGTGCGCCACGCGAGGGGCCGCCCCGCGCGTTTCGCCTGGGCCTGCCGGCGCTCGACTTGTTTCCCTTCGATGTCTGGTCTCGTTTGCAGGCGCAGTTCTGGCGCGCCCCGCCGCTGGAGCAGCTCGGTTACGGCGAGGCTGCAGGTGATCGTCGTTTGCGAGAGATGATCGCGGCCTATCTGCGTAACGGTCGTGGCCTGCGCTGCACACCCGAGCAGATCGTGGTCACCAGTGGTGCGCAGCAGGCCATCAGCCTTTGCACTCAATTGTTATTGCAGCCAGGCGACAGCGTGGCGCTGGAGAACCCGTGCTATCGCGCGGCTGCCCAGACCTTTGCGGTCGCTGGGGCGCGGCTGCGTGGTGTTGCTGTCGATAGAGATGGCCTGGATACGCGACAGCTCGCGGCGTTGCATGATTGCCGATTGGCCTATGTCACACCTTCGCACCAGTACCCCAGCGGCGTGACCCTCTCGTTGGCCCGGCGCCTGGAGCTGCTTGAGTGGGCAGAGCGCACGCAGGCCTGGATCATCGAGGACGACTACGACGGCGAGTACCGCTACAGCGGTACGCCATTGGCGACTTTGGCGTCGCTGGATCGGCAGGGTCGTGTGCTCTATGTCGGTACCTTTTCCAAGGTATTGTTTCCGGCGTTGAGGCTCGGCTACCTCGTAGTACCGCCCGCGCTGGTCGAGCCGCTGACGCAGCTGCGAACCCTGGGTATGCGCCATTCGGAGATTGGTACCCAGGCGGTGCTTGCCGAATTTATTGCTGCAGGGCACTTCCAGCGCCATATCCGACGAATGCGCCGTGCTGCACGTTCGCGGCGTGATGTCTTGATGCGTGACTGGCCCACGGTCGAAGCAGGGGTAGCGCTGCCTCCGATTGAAGCTGGCCTGCACGTCTGTGTTCCCTTGGCGAGCCTGGCGCGAGAACGAGAGCTCTTGAACAAGGCGGCTGCGGTTGGCGTCGAACTCAGTGCCCTGAGCGAATATTGCCTGGCCGAGCCGGGGCAGGGCCCGCTTGCCGGCCTGGTGTTGGGCTTTGCCGGGGTCGATGAACATGAGATAGCCCAGGCGCTGGAAAAATTACGCCATGCCTGGCGTTAGCTGTGATGACCACGGTTCGGCTGGCGTCTGTTAGCCGATGGGTGACTGCGAGCTCAACCCGACCCAGCAGCTCCGCTGTAGTTGGCCTGGCAGGCACTTTCGCGTTTTATCCAGATGAGACCCGCATGCAAAGCCTATTGCGAGAAATCCTCGACGAAGTTCGACCGCTGCTTGGTCAAGGCAAGGTGGCTGACTATATTCCAGCGCTGGCACACGTGCCGGCTGATCAGCTGGGGATCGCGGTGTACAGCGCCGACGGTGAGCTCTATCACGCTGGCGATGCGAAAACGCCGTTTTCCATCCAGAGTATTTCGAAGGTCTTCAGCCTGGTGCAGGCGATTCAGCATGGTGGTGAGTCGTTGTGGGAGCGGCTGGGGCACGAGCCATCCGGGCAACCGTTCAATTCGCTGGTGCAGCTGGAGTTCGAACGCGGCAAGCCACGTAACCCTTTTATCAATGCCGGGGCTCTTGTGATCTGCGACATCAACCAGTCGCGCTTCGCCGTACCCGCCTTGTCCATGCGCGACTTAGTTCGGCATCTGTCGGGCAATCCGCTGATTGTGTCCGACTCGGTAGTGGCTGATTCGGAGTACCAGCACCGTGCGCGTAACGCCGCGATGGCGTATCTGATGCAGGCATTCGGCAATTTCCATAACGATGTCGAGGCGGTGTTGCGCAGCTACTTCCACCATTGCGCGCTGCGCATGAGCTGCGTCGACCTGGCTCGCGCGTTTGGCTTTCTGGCCCGCGACGGGGCGTGCCTGGCGGGCGGCGAGCCGGTGCTGACGCCGCGTCAAGCGAAGCAGGTCAATGCCATCATGGCCACCAGTGGCCTTTATGACGAAGCCGGCAACTTCGCTTATCGCGTCGGGTTGCCCGGCAAGAGCGGCGTAGGCGGTGGCATCGTGGCGGTCGTGCCGGGGCGCTTCACGGTCTGCGTCTGGTCGCCGGAGCTGAACCAGGCTGGCAATTCGCTGATTGGCATGGCGGCACTTGAGAAGCTCTCGCAGCGCATTGGCTGGTCTATCTTCTAATTCATCACGCCGGACCAGGCTCCGGCGTTCGTTACGGTCTGTCACATCTGTGCAGTGTCCGGCCTTGAACGTGCAACGTCGTACCTAACCAAACCATAAGAGAGATCGTGTTATGAGTCTCGATGAGAAGACGACCGAAACAGCGCAGGAGGCGCTCGACAACCTGATCGCAGGGGTTATTCAGTTCCGCGAAGATATCTATCCGGAGCAGCGCGAGCTGTTCAACAAGCTTGCCCACGAGCAGACGCCGCGGGCGATGTTCATCACCTGTGCAGACTCGCGCATCCTGCCCGAGTTGATCACCCAGAGCTCGCCGGGCGACCTGTTCGTGACCCGCAATGTCGGCAATATCGTGCCGCCCTACGGAATCATGAACGGCGGCGTGTCGACCGCCATCGAGTTCGCGGTGATGGCGCTCGGTGTGCATCACATCATTGTCTGCGGGCATTCCGATTGCGGCGCGATGAAAGCGGTGCTGAACCCTTCGAGCCTCGACGGCATGCCAACCGTACGCAGCTGGCTGCGTCACGCTGAAGTGGCCCGCACCGTTGTCGAAGAAAATTGCGGCTGCGCCGACCACAACACACTGGGCGTGCTGACCGAGGAAAACGTCCTTGCGCAGCTTGATCACCTGCGCACACACCCTTCGGTTGCGGCGCGGTTGGCCAGTGGGCAGCTGTTCATTCATGGCTGGGTCTACAACATCGGCACCAGCGAAATTCGCGCCTACGATGCGTCCAAGGGCGAGTTCCGTCTGATCGGCGACGGCCCGTTGCCCATGGCTACGCCCAAGTCGCGCTATGTGTGAGTTTGTCGCGACCCGTTGCGGTCACGGCACCTTGCGGTCACGGATCAGGTAGCAGAGGTCAGGGGTCTTGCTGCAGCCGGCATACCCCTCACCGATCACCTCATTGAGCGCGCCCTGCAAACGCTCGACGGCTTCGTCGGGCGTGTCCTTATGCAGCGCCAGGTACAGGTCTTCAGCGCGAAAACTCAGCACCGGCGTGAGGCCTTCTACTCCCTGCTCCTTGGCGTGATAACGCCAGACTGGATCGGCCGTGGCCCATAGATCGAGGCGGCCACTGAGCAATTTGCGCAGGTTTTCCTCTTCGCTGAGACTGTCGGTCGGCCGTAAGCCCTGGCTCTCCAGATACTGGCTCACACCGCTGCTTTTCTGTGCGCCGATCTGCAACCCCTTGGCCTGCGTCAGGGTGCTCAGGTCGATGCGCTTGTCTGCGGCCGCAAGCAGTACGCTTTCATAGCGGGCGAGGGGGCCTACCCATTTGAACTGCCCATCGTTCTGCGGCGTGCGGGCGACGGAAAACAATCCGTGACCGCTGTCTGTGAGGGTCTGGGTGTAAATGCGGTCCCAAGGGGAGCGCAGCGTCAGGCTGTAGCCGATGCCGGCGCGTTTGAAGATTTCCCGAACGGTGTCGGTGGCGATGCCTTGAACCTCATCACCACGGGCGAAGTTCTTGTGGCTGGGCCCCATGTTGAAGGGTGGGAAGTTGTCGGTCTGCAGGATGATCTGATAGTTCTTCGGTAACTCGGCATGCGCCTCACCGCTGATGGCGAGCAGAATACTGAGCAATAGGATGGCTATACGGGGCAGGCCCATGGCATCGGCTCCTTGACGCTGTTTTTTTATTGTTGGCGGTTGCAGCGTAGTCTGCTGGGAGCCTGCATGCCAGTCGGAGGAGGGTGCTGGCGCGGTGGCCAATGCGGAGGCGAGACGCGTGTACCGGCGGCGATCACGCGTCGACTCAAGCTGTTGCAGTGGCGCCTGAGGATTCAGCGATGCCGGAACGTCCGCGCGCTTAAATAGCTGCGCGCACCCCGGCAGTGCAGATGGAACGACTGGGCGATTACTTATGCAGCACGAACTGACCGGTGAAGCGCACCGCATCCCGGCCATCTGAAGCGAGAATGCGGCTGTGCAGGGTCAGGCGTGAGCGGCCACGGCGACGGTAAATCGTCTCGAATCGCTCCCAGGCACCCTCGTCCGGCGCCGAGCAGATAGCAGTGGCGTCATCCACCACTGGCAGCGGATAGTCGATCTGACCTTCCTGGATGACGATATGACCATCGTCGATCCCGGCCTCGCGCAGGCGCAGGTGCAGCCAGCCCCAGCCAGCCAGTACGGAGGCGCAGTAAAGACTGCCGCCGAACATGCTGCTTTTGTGGTTGATGTTCGCTTGCAGCGGCACCTTTACACGCAGCTCATGGTTTTCCCAATGCTCGACGCGCAGGCCCATCGCCCGGGTCAGTGGGATGTCGTGGTGCAGAATGGCTTCCAGGTAGCGGCTATCGCGGCTCATGCCGGGTGGATTCCTAACGTGTGCGGATACAGGCAGACGTCAAGCATGACTGCTGAGTCACGATATTGCCAGTTTCCGCAACGCTTTTTGGCGACCTCGAGTCGCCGTTCCGGATGACCCGCAAGCTGCCATCAGCGCGCCGCGGTTTTCTGCTGATAGGCACAGTAGCCGGGCCGTGGACCGACATGCGGGTGGTTGCGGCAAGTGTCCGGGCGCTTGGCATAGACCGTGCACAAGCGAGTCTTGCGATCGAGGTAGAGACAGTCCCCGTTGGCCAGTCGCGTGAGGGTGAAAATGCCGTGCTTCTGATTGAAGTGTTCGATGAGGCCTTCCTTGCTCAGGCGTTTGGCAACACTCTTCAGCGGCTCGTCACGCTCGAAGGCATCGACCACCTCGAGGCGGATCAGGTCATCAATGCGTACTTCGACCGGCAAGGTGCAACACGTGGCGTGGCAATCTCGGCACAGGCCGTTGCTGTAGCGCGCCCAGGTTTCCAGGCGTTCGGGGTCGGCAGAGGCGATCAAACGTGTCTTCACGGCGGGGGCATCGGTAATGGCGGCGCGCGATCATAGCGACACGGGGTGGAATTTCCAGTGAAACCGACGAGTCGAACGCCGGACAGACGGTCGCCCGGATGCTGCAGAAACCTGCAAACCTGTCTGTAGTGCGGTTTTTCCGAGGTGGCTTGGCGCTGCCATGAATCCTTCATATCCCTTCACCCGCTGCATGAGGTCTGTCCATGACGCAAGAAACGACTGCTCCCAACGCTGACGAGGTCGCCGCTTTTCGGGAAAACGTGATCAGCAAGCTGACCTACTCGATCGGCAAGGACCCCGAGCATGCCTCCGACCATGACTGGTTCGAGGCGGTGGCGCTGGCCACGCGTGACCGCATGATCGACCAGTGGATGGACCGTACTCGGCAGGGTTACCGTGAGGGTAAGAAGCGGGTCTATTACCTCTCGCTGGAATTTCTCATCGGCCGCCTGCTTACCGACAGTCTCAGCAATCTGGGCCTGCTCGATGTGGCGCGCGAGGCGCTGGCCGGCGTAGATATCGACTTCGAGCGCATCCGTACATTGGAACCTGATGCTGCACTGGGCAATGGTGGGTTGGGTCGGCTTGCGGCTTGCTTCATGGAAAGCATGGCGACCCTTGGTGTGGCTGCGCATGGCTACGGCATCCGCTACGACCATGGCCTGTTCCGCCAGGCGATCGTCGACGGCTGGCAACACGAGCAGACCGAAACCTGGCTGAACTTCGGCAATCCATGGGAATTCGAGCGCCCTGAAGTCAGCTATCTGATCGGCTTTGGCGGCAGCGTGGCGGCGATGCCCTCCGATGGCAGCAACAGCGATCAACCCAAGCATTTCTGGCATTGGGCCGAAGGGGTTCGCGCGATTGCCTATGACACGCCCGTGGTGGGGTGGCGCGGTGCTAGCGTCAACACGCTGCGCCTCTGGCGTGCGCGGGCGGAGGCTGACTTCCATCTGGAGCGCTTCAACGCCGGCGATCACATCGGTGCGGTCGCCGAGGAAGCACGCGCCGAGAGTATTTCCCGTGTGCTGTACCCCGCCGATAGCACCGAAGCAGGGCAGGAGTTGCGCCTGCGGCAGGAGTATTTCTTCGTTGCGGCGTCCTTGCAGGACCTCTTGCGCCGGCATCTGGACCAGCGCGGCACACTGATGAACCTGCCCGAATTCGCTTCGATCCAGCTCAACGACACGCACCCGGCCATTGCCGTTGCCGAGTTGATGCGCCTGCTGGTGGATGTGCACGACATCCCGTGGCGAAAGGCCTGGGAGCTGACAGTCGGCACCCTGTCCTACACCAACCACACGCTGCTGCCCGAGGCACTGGAAACCTGGCCCGTCGGGCTGATGGAGCGCCTGCTGCCGCGGCACATGCAGATCATCTATCTGATCAACGCCCAGCATCTCGATGCCTTGCGTGAGCGCGGCATCCATGACGTCAACCTCCTGCGCTCGGTCTCGCTAATCGAAGAAGGCCACGGCCGGCGCGTACGCATGGGCAACCTGGCGTTTCTCGGTTCGCATTGCGTCAACGGTGTATCAGCGCTGCACACCGGCCTGATGCGCGAAACGGTGTTCACCGATCTGCATTCGTTGTACCCCAAGCGGATCAGCAACAAGACCAACGGCATCACCTTCCGCCGCTGGCTGTATCAGGCCAACCCTCAGCTGACCCGTCTGCTGGTCGATCATATTGGCGAGGAACTCCTCGACTCGCCGGAAACATTGCTGCGCCAGCTGGAGCCCTACGCCGACCAACCGGATTTCCGCGCCCGCTTCGCCGCCCAGCGCCTGGGCAACAAGAAGTTGCTGGCGCGCATGATTCAGGAGCGGCTGGGGATCACCGTTGACCCAAATGCGCTGTTCGATGTGCACGTCAAACGCATCCACGAGTACAAGCGTCAGCTGCTGAACCTGCTGCATACCGTCGCGTTGTATCAGGCGATTCGCTCGGATCCGGGCGGCCATTGGGTGCCGCGCGTGAAGATCTTCGCCGGCAAGGCGGCGGCCAGTTATCACACGGCCAAACTGATCATCAAACTGACCAACGATATCGCACGGACCATCAACGATGATCCGACCGTGCGTGGTCTGCTGAAGGTCGTGTTCCTGCCGAACTACAACGTCAGTCTGGCCGAGCGCATCATCCCCGCCGCGGATCTGTCCGAGCAGATCTCCACCGCCGGACTCGAGGCGTCGGGGACCAGTAACATGAAGTTCGCCCTCAACGGCGCGCTGACCATCGGGACGCTGGATGGCGCCAACGTCGAGATGTGCGAGCAGATTGGTGCCGACCACATGTTCATCTTTGGCATGACCGCGCAGGAGGTCGAGGCGCGCAAACAGGCCAACGAGTACAACGCCGAAGCCACCATCATCGGTTCGCCGCGGCTTAACGAAGTCCTGATGGCGATCCGCAACGGCGCCTTCTCGGCTGAAGACCCAGGTCGTTATACCGCCTTGATTGACGGCTTGAAATGGCACGACACCTTCATGGTGTGTGCCGACTTCGAAGCCTACTGGGCGGCGCAGCTGGAGGTTGAAGCGCGCTGGCGCGACGCCGACAGCTGGTGGCGCTCGGCAGTGCTCAATACGGCGCGTACTGGCTGGTTCTCGTCGGACCGTACTATCCGTGAGTACGCTCAGGAGATCTGGAAGGTGCTCTGACGGGCGATGTGGGGCGGCTTGTCGGCATGGCTGCTTGGGCCGATGCCGCGTCCATGTAAGGGGGAGTGGCTCCAGATTGGCGAAAGGGTGCCTGCAGGCACTTTGCCGCTTCGCTGAACTCTGGGGCCTGTCGGACGGTCTGAGGGAGGGTTAGTTTCCCCCCGGCCTGCTAAACTGCGCGGGCTTATCCATCCTCCGGAGCCATTCCATGTCACGCGTAACCCTGAGTCGCTACTTGATTGAGCAGACCCGCAGCAACAACACCCCTGCAGATCTGCGCTTCCTTATCGAAGTAGTGGCTCGAGCGTGCAAGGAGATCAGCTACGCCGTTTCCAAGGGCGCGCTGGGCGGTGTTCTCGGCGCGACCGAAACCGAGAACATTCAGGGCGAAGTTCAAAAGAAACTCGACGTCCTCTCTAACGAGATCCTGCTCGAAGCCAACGAATGGGGCGGCCACCTGGCCGGCATGGCGTCCGAAGAGATGGACAACGCTTACCAGATTCCTGGCAAGTACCCGAAGGGCGCCTACCTGTTGGTCTTCGATCCGCTGGACGGCTCCAGCAACATCGACGTCAACGTCTCGGTCGGCACCATCTTCTCCGTGCTGCGCTGCCCCGGTGAATGCTTCACGCAGAACGATGCGCTCGGTGAGGAAGCGTTCCTGCAGCCGGGCACCAAGCAGGTCGCTGCGGGTTATGCGATCTACGGGCCGCAAACCATGCTGATGCTGACGTTGGGCAACGGCGTCATGGGCTTTACCCTCGACCGCGAACTGGGCAGCTTCGTGCTGACCCATGAGAACATCCGCGTTCCGGAAAGCACCGCTGAATTCGCTATCAACATGTCCAATCAGCGCCACTGGGAAGAACCGGTTCAGCGCTACGTGGGTGAATTGTTGGCCGGCAACGAAGGCCCGTTAAACAAAAACTACAACATGCGCTGGATCGCCTCGATGGTGGCCGACGTGCATCGCATCCTGACCCGCGGCGGCATGTTCATGTATCCGAAGGACTCTCGCGAGCCGGGCAAGGCTGGCAAGCTGCGCCTGATGTATGAAGCCAACCCGATGTCCTTCATCATCGAACAGGCCGGTGGCGCAGCAACCACCGGCACTCAGCGTATCCTCGACGTTCAGCCCGAGTCGCTGCACCAGCGTGTGCCGGTGTTCCTGGGTTCGAAGGAAGAAGTCGAGCGCGTCACTGCCTACCACAAGGCCTGACAGGTGAGCTTGCCCTCGCAGGACCTGCTGGACTGGTGGTTCGGCGAGGGCGCCACCGCTCGTGAAACAGCGGACGCAAACAATGGTCTCTGGTTCGGTTACAAGCCCGAACAGGATGCCGAAGCCCGCGAGCGTTTCGGTGATCTGACTGAGCGCGCGCTTGCAGGCGAATTGAGTGAGTGGGCCGAGTCGCCGCATGGCTGGCTCGCGCTCGTTCTTCTTCTTGATCAGCTCCCACGCATGATCTATCGCGGCACACCGACGGCCTATGCCGGCGATGAACGAGCGCTGCAGCTCGTGCGGGAGGGCATGGCTCATGGCGGCGATGTCCTGCTGGCGCCGCTCCAGCGAGTATTCATCTATCTGGTGCTAGAACACGCTGAAAACCTCAGCGTGCAGGATCAGGCCGTGCAGCAGTTCGAGCAGCTTCTGGGCATTGTCGATGCCGATGAGCAAAACCTTTTTGCCGGCTTTCTCGACTTCGCTGAGCGCCACCGGCAAGTCATTGCGCGTTTCGGCCGTTTCCCCCATCGCAATGCGATTCTTGGGCGCAGCTCTAGCGAGGCTGAACGGGCTTTTCTCGCTGAGCCTGGCTCCCGCTTCTAGCTTTGCCGAGGAACCTTCCTGGGCGGCTTGTTTTCTATCTGTTACCGCAAGGCAAGGCCAAGCAAGGCCCGCCGCTGACTCGGAATAAAGGAATCTGCCATGTCGTTGCGTTATCTATCGCTGATCGTTGCTGTCGTGCTATTGGCTGCGTGTAGCCCGGTCACACAGGAAAACTTCGCCAAATTGCAGGCGGGAATGTCCCGTGCCGAGGTCGAAAAATTGCTAGGCAAACCGGGCGAGTGCGCTGGCGCGCTAGGCATGTCGAGCTGTACCTGGGGGCAGAAAAACCGTTTTATCAGCATCCAGTTCGCTGGTGACAAAGTCATGATGTTTTCGGGCCAAGGCCTGAAATAAGGAGTCCCTATGCGTCTGGGCGTTGCGCTTTTTTCTGCACTGCTGATCACCGGATGCGCCGGTGCCGGTAGCAGTGCGGACGGGCCGGAAACCGCTGGCAAGGTCAATCTGGAACGCTATCAAGGCACTTGGTACGAGCAGGCGCGCCTGCCGATGTTCTTTCAGCGCAATTGTGTGCGTTCGCAGGCGAATTACCGCCTGCAGGACGACGGCAGTGTGGCGGTGACCAATCGTTGCGAAACCGAAGACGGTGAGCAGCAAGAGGCGCGCGGTGAGGCCGTGCCGCAGCAGCAAGGCAAGACAGACAAGCTCTGGGTTCGCTTCGACAACTGGTTCAGCAATATTTTTCCAGGCCTGACCAAGGGACACTATTGGATCCTATATCTGGCCGACGACTACAGCGTCGCGCTGGTCGGCAGCCCGGACCGAGACAACCTCTGGCTACTGTCGCGAGACAAAGAAATCGACGCCAATACGCGCGACAAGCTGCTCGACGAAGCGCGTAAGCGGGGCTATGACACCAGCGAGCTGATCTGGCGTGGCGAGGCGGGCTGAGATTGTCGCTCATGTGTTGGCTTCACCGCGCTCCCGAGTCTGCGGTCCAACTATTCCCAGTCCAAACGCGCCAGTTTCCAATCCCCGTCCGTAAGCCACCACTCGAGGCGCACGTCGTAGTGCCCGAGGCGCTGCGGTAGCCAGCCCTCAGCGCCGGTCAGTGCAACCTGCGCCTCGCTGTAGCCTTTGTCCGGGTAGGTTGGATCTAGCCAACTTCGGCTATTAAGCGCGATGACGCCCACGTTGCGGTGACGCAGGAACATCAAGGCAGCCGTGCGTCGAGCCCAGTCCCGGTCCAACTCTCGGTTGGCGCTGAACTCGTCGTGGATGAGATCCATCAGTTCGGAGGTGTCCTTGTTTTCGATGCTTTCCTGCAGCGATTCAACCGCCGCCAGCAGCGCAGCTTCTGGATCATCGCGACCACATCCGACCAGCATTATCATTACTGCCACGAACGCGGCAGCTAATTTCCATACGGGCATGCCTAACCTCTCGAACCTCGTTATGATGCCGGAAACGTCAGGCGGGTTCGCGACCCGCGCACCGACCATGGAGTGTGCCATGCAGACCTTGTATCCGGAGATCAAACCCTACGCCCGGCATGAGCTGGCGGTCGAAGCGCCGCATGTGCTTTACGTCGACGAGAGTGGGTCGCCGGAAGGCTTGCCTGTGTTGTTCGTGCACGGTGGACCTGGTGGCGGATGTGATGCATTGAGTCGTCGCTTCTTCGACCCCAACCTTTACCGCATTGTCACATTCGATCAGCGTGGTTGCGGTCGCTCGACCCCCCACGCCAGCCTGGAAAATAACACCACGGCACACCTGATCGCCGACATGGAGCGCATCCGCGAATTCCTGGGTGTTGATAAGTGGGTGCTGTTCGGCGGTTCCTGGGGGTCAACCCTTTCACTTGCTTACGCCCAGGCTTTTCCAGAACACGTGCATGCGCTGATCCTTCGGGGCATCTTTCTCTGCCGGCCGAAGGACTTCGAGTGGTTCTATCAGGATGGTGCCAGCCGACTGTTCCCGGACTATTGGCAGGATTTCATTGCGCCGATTCCACCGGAGGAGCGCGGTGACCTGATGCAGGCGTACCACAAGCGCCTGACTGGGACCGACCAGATCGCCCAGATGCATGCGGCCAAAGCCTGGTCATGCTGGGAGGGGCGTACCGCCACCTTGCGGCCTAACACCCAGGTTGTCGACCGCTTCTCCGATACACATCGTGCACTCGCCATGGCACGTATCGAATGTCATTACTTCGTCAACCAGGCTTTTCTGGAGCCCGATCAGCTCTTGCGCGACATGCACAAGATCGCGCACCTGCCAGGCATCATTGTGCATGGCCGCTACGACGTCATCTGCCCGCTGGACAATGCCTGGGCGCTCCACGAGGCGTGGACGAACAGCGAGCTGCAGATCATCCGTGAAGCGGGGCACTCGGCTTCCGAGTCGGGCATCTGCGATGCGCTGGTCCGTGCTGCCGCCGATATAGCGCAACGACTGCTCGACCTTCCCCCTGAGGAAGCCTGATGAAGGCATTGATCCAGCGCGTGCGACAGGCGCGGGTCGAGGTGGCGGACGAGGTGGTCGGCTCGATTGATCAGGGGCTGCTGGTGTTGGTCGGCGTAGAGCGGGAAGATGATCGGGCACGTGCCGATAAGCTCTTGCACAAACTACTGCGATACCGGGTCTTCAGCGATGAAAACGGCAAGATGAACCGCTCGCTGTCAGACGTCAGTGGTGGTTTGTTGCTGGTGTCTCAGTTCACCTTGGCGGCAGACACAGGCAGTGGTCTGAGGCCGAGCTTCTCGACCGCCGCCCTTCCGGCACTTGGCGAAGAACTCTACGATTATCTGGTCGCTCAGGCGCGCCTGCAGCACGCGAAAGTCGCCTGCGGCCGATTCGGTGCCGATATGCAGGTGTATCTGCAGAACGACGGGCCGGTGACCTTCCTGCTTGAGGCCTGAGGTTACGACGCTAGGGGCGGTCAGCGGCTTGAGGGTTCGAGGCCGTTATCGTGCAACCAGGTGATGGCGTACTCGCGTAGCTGGACGGTCTGGTAGTCCAGCCAGGCCTGGCGAACATCCGGGAAGTCTTCCAGCTTGAAATCGAAGGTTCGCAGCGGCTTGCGCCCTTGCAGAGCATGAGCGAGGACGGTGTGGGCGTTGGGGTCGTGCTGGGTGAACAGGAACGCCTCACGCATCGCAATCGACTGGGGCAGCCCGAGTGGCTCGATATGCAGGTAGCGATCCTCCTGCACGTCATATTTTTCGTCGGCCCCCGGGACGGTTTCTCCCGGGAAAACCGCCTGAATCTGGCCGGACTCCAGGTCCAGATAATGCTCACTGGCATCACGGTTTTCCAGCGCGTACTCCAAGCGGTGAAGATCTATGGTCAAAGGTCGCATGGCTACAACTATGATTGAGGGGTTCACAGCTTCTGACCTGTGTGCACCGCTTGCGTGCGCTACGTTCATCGGTACTGCGTCGCATCTCGGCTAGCGACTCTTCAGAACAGGCGCGCCAGCAAGGCGCTGACAGCGGTCTCAACGCGAAGAATGCGATCGCCAAGCTGCACGGGCTGAAGCCCTGCTTCGGTCAGCTTCTCAATTTCATAGGGTATCCAGCCGCCTTCGGGACCGATGGCGAGTGTCACCGGTTCGCTCAGTGCGCGCGGGCAGGGAGGGTATTCACCTGGGTGACCCACCAGGCCCAGAGTGCCGGCGACCAGCTGTGGCAGACGGTCCTCGACGAAAGGTTTGAAGCGCTTCTCGATGATGACCTCAGGCAACAGGGTATCGCGGGCTTGCTCCAAACCCAGCAGCAGCTGTTCGCGGATGGCCTGGGGCTCAAGAAACGGGGTCTGCCAAAAGCTCTTTTCCACGCGATAGCTGTTGAGCAGTACAAGCCGGGGCACGCCCATGCTGGCGACTGTCTGTAGCACGCGGCGCAGCATCTTTGGTCGAGGCAAGGCCAACAGCAGCGTTACGGGCAACTTGGCGGGTGGTGCCTGCTGCAGCTGGACCTCAAGTTCCGCTTCCTGGGCATCCAGACGTAGCAGGTGCCCCCGGCCCATCTGCCCGCCTAACAGCCCGACCCGCAGGGATTCGCCCGCCTCCGCGCGGTGAACTTCCTGGAGGTGCTTCAGGCGCCGGTCACGCAGGATTACCCGATCGGCGGCAACGAAGTCGGCCGCCTCTAGCAGCAACAGGTTCACGGACGTGAAGGGGGCGGCTGGTCGCCGGGGTGAGGCTCGCTGCTATCGGCGTCGCCGCGAAATTCCTCTTCGCGCTTCTTCACCATGCTGCCGCAGATCAGACCGGCCTCGAACAGTATCCACATGGGCACGGCGAGCAATGCCTGTGAGAACACGTCAGGTGGCGTCAACACCATGCCGACGACAAAGCAGCCGACCACAACGTAGGGACGGCTCTTGCGCAAGGTCGCGACATCGACGATTCCTACCCAGATCAGCAGAAAGGTCGCCACCGGAATCTCGAAGGCCACACCAAAGGCGAAGAACAACGTCAGGACGAAATCCAGGTACTGACCAATGTCGGTCATCATCGCCACACCTTCAGGTGTCACGCTGGCAAAGAAGCCAAACATGATGGGGAACACCACGAAGTAGGCGAAGGCCATGCCGCCGTAGAACAGAAAGATGCTGGAGATCAGCAAGGGCACCGCTACGCGTTTTTCATGCTTGTACAGACCGGGGGCAATGAAGCTCCAGATCTGATGCAGGATGACCGGCATCGACAGGAACAGAGCGACCATCATGGTCAGCTTGAACGGCGTCAGGAACGGCGAGGCCACGCCCGTGGCGATCATCGTTGCGCCTTCCGGCAGGTAGGCGCGAAGCGGTGCAGCCACCAACGCATAAATCTGCTGCGAGAAGTAGAACAACCCGCCAAACAGCAACAGGATGGCCACCACACAACGCAGCAGGCGCTTGCGCAATTCTGTCAGGTGGGCAACCAGCGGCATTTCCTGGTCATCAGTCGAAGTATTGCTCATGGCTCAGGCGATTTGTCCGGGCGAGGTTCGGGCGCCGTGTCGGCGAGTTTGGCTTCAGCGGGCGCTGCGTCTTCGAGATGGCTGGCATCCGGTGGCGGTGTGGCTGATTGCGGGGACGGCGTGCTGTTGGTGCTGGGCGAACTGGGCATGATGCTCTGCTTCATTTCGCGCTCGAGGTCGAGGATGCGTTCGTTATGCAGCTGGCGACGAATCTCGTCGGCGCCAATCTCGCGCTCGACCTCTGACTTGATGTTGGCAAAGCTGCGCTTGGCCCGGCCGATCCACAGGCCAGCGGTACGCACGGCACCGGGAAGCCGCTCCGGGCCAAGTACGAATAGCGCAACCAAGCCGATCAGCAGCAGTTCGGTGAAACCGATATCGAACATGGCGCCTCAGTTCTTCTTCGTCGGATCTTCGACCTTGCGGGCCTCGGCATCGATGGTGTGGTTTTGTTTCTCATCAACACCGGGTTTTTCCTCGTCGGTGCCCATGGACTTGCGGAACCCCTTGATCGCATCGCCTAGATCCGAGCCCATGCCCTTAAGGCGCTTGGTGCCAAAAAGCATGACCACGATGAGCAGAACGATCAGGAGTTGCCAGACGCTGATTCCACCAAAACCCATGCTGAAGTACTCCGAAAGTTGTTTTCAGGATTGCGGGCGAGCGGCTTTTTCCGCATGCCCAGAGAGACCGAATCGCCGGTCGAGTTCGTCCAGAACCGCCTGTGGGTGCTGATCCAGCGCAGCCAGCATCACCAGGCTGTGAAACCAGAGGTCGGCGGTTTCGTAGATCAGGTCGCTGGCGTCACCGCTGGCTGCAGCATCCTTTGCCGCCAGTATGGTTTCGACCGACTCTTCGCCGACCTTTTCGAGAATCTTGTTGAGTCCCTTATGGTAGAGGCTGGCCACATAGGAGCTATCTGCCGCGGCGCCTTTGCGGGCTTCCAGCACCTCAGCCAGACGGGAAAAGGTATCACTCATGTGTGAGCTCCGCGTATATCGCCTGCGGGTCTTTAAGGACCGGTTCGACGGTTTTCCAATCGCCATTCTCGAAGACGCGGTAGAAGCAGCTCTCGCGTCCGGTATGACAGGCGATGCCGCCCACCTGCTCGACCATCAGCACGATGACATCAGCGTCGCAGTCCAGACGCAGCTCGTGCAGCTTTTGCACATGACCGGATTCCTCGCCCTTGCGCCACAGCTTGCCACGCGAACGTGACCAATAGATGGCGCGGTTCTCCAAGGCCGTCAGCTCCAGCGCTTCGCGGTTCATCCAGGCCATCATCAGGATGCGCCCGGTCTGATGGTCCTGGGCAATCGCCGGTACCAGCCCGTCTTCGTTCCAGTTGATTTGGTCCAGCCAGTTCATCGGATTCTCCCCTCTGTACGCGCAGTGTGCCAGCCTGCCCGACCGCTGGCTATCGGCGCACCACGATGTAGATGCCGGCCGCCAGCATCAACCAAGCAGGCCAGGTGGCCAGCGCGGAAAGGCTTTCAGCGGCTGCGGCCAGCGTGGCGCCCCCGGCTAGCAGGGCAGCGCCGACCAGACGCAATGGCCAGTGGTGATGGTGCTCACGCCAGGGCGGCGGCAAGTTGTTCGCATGGGGCCCTGACATGCGCTCGAGCAGCTCGCGGGTCATGCCGGCCAGGTGCGGCAGCTGCTCGATCTGCGCCTGGGCATTCTGCAGCAGCTGCTTGGGGCTCATCCGTTCGCGCATCCAGCGCTCAAGGTATGGCTGGCCCGTAGCCCACAGATCCAGTTCCGGATAGAGCTCGCGACCCAGCCCTTCGATGTTCAGCAGCGTCTTCTGTAGCAGCACCAGCTGCGGCTGGACCTCCATGTTGAAGCGCCGAGCGACCTGGAACAGGCGCACCAGCAACTGGCCGAAGGAAATATCCTTCAAGGGTTTTTCGAAGATCGGCTCGCAGACCGTACGGATCGCCGCCTCGAATTCATTGACCTTGGTCTCTGCCGGGACCCAGCCTGAATCGATGTGCAGCTGCGCCACCTTGCGGTAGTCGCGCCGGAAGAACGCCATCAGGTTGCGCGCCAGGTAGTCCTGATCTTCTGGAGTAAGGCTGCCGACGATGCCGAAGTCCACCGCGATGTACTGCGGGTTCCAAGGCTGGTGCGTGCTGACGAAGATGTTGCCGGGGTGCATGTCGGCATGGAAGAAGCTGTCGCGGAAGACCTGGGTGAAGAAGATCTCCACGCCGCGCTCGGCCAGCTGTTTCATGTCGGTGCGCTGCTCGGCCAGGCGCTTCATGTCGGTCACCGGCACGCCGTAGATGCGCTCCATTACCAGCACCTGCGGGCGGCAGTAATCCCAATAAACCTGCGGGACGTAGAGCAGCGGCGAACCCTGGAAGTTGCGCTTGAGCTGGCTGGCGTTGGCCGCCTCGCGCAACAGATCGAGTTCGTCGTAGATGGTCTTAGCGTAGTCGTCGACCACTTCAACCAGGTGCAGGCGGCGCGCCTCGTTCGACGCACGCTCGGCGGTTTTCGCCAGCAGGAACAGCCAGGCAATGTCCTGGCTGATGATCGGGCGCAGGTTCGGCCGCACCACTTTCACCACCACCTCTTCGCCGCTGCGCAGTTTGGCCGCATGCACTTGGGCGACGGAGGCGGACGCCAATGGCTTGCTGTCGAATCGGGCGAACACCTCGCCCACCGGAGCGCCCAGCTCCCGCTCGATGAGCGCTGTGGCGACTGCCGAGTCGAATGGCGGTACCCGATCCTGAAGCATGGCCAGCTCTTCGGCGATGTCGAGCGGCAGGAGATCGCGTCGGGTCGAAAGAATCTGGCCGAACTTGATGAAGATTGGCCCCAGACCCTCCAGTGCCAGGCGCAGGCGAGCGCCTCGAGAGAGCTCGGTGCGCCGGCGTGGCAGCCAGCGCCATGGCAGCAGGTAACTGGTCGCGCGCAGCCACCACGGCATCGGCAGGTCAAGAATGATGTCGTCCAGGCGGTAGCGGATCACCACCAGCAGGATGCGGAACAGGCGGCGGGCCGCGGCGAACAGCTTCATTCGGATCGGTCTGGTTTCTGGAAGTGGGTGAGCCGCTCGATGCGGGCGTCGAGACGGTCGAGGCCGAGCTTGAGGCGGTCGAGTTCAGCGAAGCGCGTTTCAGCTTCGGCTGTGCCGACCAGCGCGCGTGATTCTTCGCTGAGGTATTCAGCCAGGTTCTGCTGCAGGCTGTCAGCGCTTTGTCGCAACCATTCGGATTGACGCCGAACGCTGGAGCCGAGCAGATGCGCACCGACCGGACCCAGCCAGCGCGACACCTCGTACTCCCAGTCCAGCTCGAGATCCTGCAGCACTTCGGCGAGGCTCATCAGCACGCCGCTGTCGCCGTCAATTTCGACATCCGGACCATGCAGGATCGCTGTCTTGTTGCGGCTTGTCGCCAGGCGCAGCAGATCCGTGGCGGAAGCGCGCAGGCGGCAATCCGGTTCGCTGCCCCATTGCGTTGGCAACCGCAGCCCATCGGCATCGGCCAGGATGAAGACCTTCCACGCCGGTGCCGTGCAGTCGATTTCTATGATTCGACCGCTGAGCTTGGCCAGCCGCGGCAAGGCGGTCGGGTCCAGGCGCAACACGCCATTGAGGCCGCGCTCGGCGCCGGCCAGCAGGGCAGCGCGCAACATCAGGGCTTGATGCCGCGGTGCAGAGCGACGATGCCGCCGGTCATGTTGTGGTAAGTGACGCGCTCGAATCCGGCGTCGGCCATCATGCCTTTAAGGGTTTCCTGATCCGGATGCATGCGGATCGACTCGGCCAGGTAGCGATAGCTCTCGGAGTCGTTGGTAATCAGCTTGCCCATCATCGGCAGAAGGCTGAACGAGTAGGCGTCGTAGGCTTTGGAAAACAGCTGGTTGGTCGGTTTGGAAAACTCCAGAACCAGCAGGCGACCGCCGGGCTTCAGCACGCGCAGCATGGAGGCGATGGCGTCTTCCTTGTGCGTCACGTTGCGCAGGCCGAAGGCGATGGTGACCACATCGAAATGGTTGTCCGGGAACGGTAGCTTCTCGGCATCGGCCTGGACGAACTTGACGTTGTCGGCCACGCCCTTGTCCAGCAGACGGTCACGGCCGACCTTGAGCATCGAGGCGTTGATATCGGCAAGCACCACTTCGCCAGTCGGGCCGACGATGCGCGAGAACTGGCGTGCCAGGTCGCCGGTGCCGCCGGCGATATCCAGCACGCGATTGCCGTGGCGGACACCGGACAGCTCGATGGTGAAGCGCTTCCAGAGGCGATGCACGCCACCGGACATCAGGTCGTTCATCAGGTCGTATTTGGCGGCTACAGAATGGAATACCTCGGCCACCTTTTGCGCTTTTTCGCTCTCCGGTACGTTCTTGTAGCCGAAGTGGGTGGTGGCTTCTGCGTCACGCTCTTTGCGGGGATCGGTCATGTCACTGTCACCGGAAGAATGTGCTCGCATTCTAAACCTAAAAGCATCGTCGAGCGCCAAGCCGCGAGCGGCAAGTCAGCGCAGCCTATGGCTGACCGGAGGCAGGCTGGCAGCTGGGCAGCTGCTATAGTGCGCGCCTTTTTTAAGTAGCAGTCAGGAGTCGCCATGGCCCGCATCATCGTCGAGCGCAACCACAGCCTTGGCCGGGACGCCGCCCGTGTAAAGGCCGAGCAGCTGGCGGCGAAGCTGGAACGCGATTTCGGCGTGCGCTGCGAGTGGCAAGGTGACGTACTGGAAGTGCGCCGCAGCGGCGCGGACGGCCGCATCGAGGTCGAGGAAGACCGTGTGCGCGTGTTGCTCAACCTCGGCCTGCTGATGTCGGCCATGGGCGCCAGTGTTCAGGCGCAGATCGAGCGTGCGCTGGACAAGGCGCTGCAGGCCTGAGGTAGCGTAGGGTGTATGTCGCTGTTTACATCCACCGCTCTGCTTGGTTTGTACCAGTGTTGGTGGATCGGTGAAGCGTGATCCACGCTACGGCCCAGCCGTTACAGCATCAGCTTGACCGGTGAGATGTCCGGGTCCCGGGACTTCCCAGCGGCTGCAAGTGCCTCGAGGTAATCCGCCCATATCTGCTCTTGATTGGTCGCCAACCGATAGAGGTAGTCCCAGCTGTACAGGCCGCTGTCATGGCCATCGCTAAAGGTCAGCTTCAACGCGTACTGTCCGGCCGGCTCGATGCCATCGAGTGCAACGTTGATCTTGCCTGTCTGCAGGATCGGATTACCGTGGCCCTGGACTTCGGCAGACGGCGAGTGCACCCGCAAAAACTCCGCCGGCAGTACGTATCGCTGCTCGGGTCCGTACTGCAGTTCCAGCGTTTTCGATGTCTTGTGTAGTTGGATCGCGGTGGGGATGCGCATCGAGTGCTCCAGACAAAGGCGCCGGGTCGCGTCCAGCGAACCCCGGCGCAATCGCTTGCGTTAGAGAATGTAGCGCGACAGGTCTTCGTCTTCGGCCAGCTCACCGAGGTGACTGTTGACGTAGGCTGTGTCGATGCGGATCGGCTCGCCGTTCTGCTGTCCGGCCAGATCGCCGGCGCTGAACGAGACCTCTTCCAACAGCCGCTCGAGCAGCGTGTGCAAGCGTCGAGCGCCAATGTTCTCGGTTTTCTCGTTGACCTGCCAGGCGATCTCCGCCAGGCGCTTGATACCATCCGCGGCGAATTCGATCCCTAGTCCTTCGGTCTTCAGCAGCTCGCGGTACTGTTCGGTCAGCGAGGCGTGCGGTTCGGTGAGGATGCGCTCGAAGTCTTCCGGCGACAGCGCCTTGAGCTCGACGCGAATCGGCAGGCGACCCTGCAACTCGGGCACCAGATCACTGGGCTTGGACAGGTGGAACGCGCCCGAGGCGATGAACAGGATATGGTCGGTCTTGACCATGCCCAGCTTGGTGTTGACCGTGCTGCCTTCAATCAGTGGCAGCAGATCGCGCTGAACGCCCTCGCGGGAAACGTCGGCACCGCTGGTGTTGCCGCGCTTGGCAACCTTGTCGATCTCGTCGATGAAAACGATGCCGTGTTGCTCCACGGCTTCCAGGGCGCGGGCTTTGAGCTCTTCCTCATTGACCAGACGCGCGGCTTCTTCATCGCGGACCAGTTTGAGCGCGTCCTTGATCTTCAGCTTGCGACTCTTCGTCTTGCCTTTGCCCATATTGGAGAAGAGGCTCTGTAGCTGATTGGTCATTTCCTCCATGCCCGGCGGGGCCATGATCTCGACGCCGGCCGGGCTCTCGGCTACATCAATATCGATTTCCTTGTCGTCCAGCTGGCCTTCTCGCAGGCGCTTGCGAAATAGCTGGCGCGTATTGGAATCGGTGCTCTGCGCGGGCTGATCTTCGTTAAAGCCAGCCGGCCGGGCCTGGGGCAGCAGCGCGTCGAGGATGCGATCTTCGGCAGCATCCTCGGCGCGATGACGCATCTTCACGACTTCCTGCTCACGCAGCATCTTCAGTGCGGCGTCGGCGAGGTCACGGATGATTGACTCGACGTCACGCCCGACATAACCGACCTCGGTGAACTTGGTCGCTTCAACCTTGATGAATGGCGCGTTGGCGAGCTTGGCCAGGCGCCGAGCGATCTCGGTCTTGCCCACGCCGGTGGGGCCGATCATCAGGATGTTTTTCGGGGTGACTTCGGGGCGCAGCTCAGCGGAGAGCTGCATCCGCCGCCAGCGGTTGCGCAGGGCAATGGCGACGGCACGCTTGGCGTCGTCCTGGCCGATGATATGGCGATTGAGTTCGTGGACGATCTCGCGGGGCGTCATGGACATGGTGCGGTACTCCGGGGCTCGAGGGCGATCAGATCGCGCTGTCGAGCTCCTCGATGGTGAGATTCTGATTGGTAAAGACGCAGATGGTGCCGGCAATGTTCAACGCGGTTTCGGTGATGTCTTGTGCGGACATGCTCTGATCACCTTTCTGCATTAGCGCCATTGCGGCGGCTTGGGCGAACCCGCCACCGGAGCCCATGGCGATCAGGTCGTTTTCCGGCTGCACCACATCGCCGTTACCGGTGATGATCAGCGAGGCGTCTTTGTTGGCCACTGCCAGCATGGCTTCCAGGCGGCTCAGCGAACGGTCGGTCCGCCAGTCCTTGGCCAGCTCAACGGCCGCGCGCACAAGATGGCCCTGGTGTTTTTCCAGCTGACCTTCGAATCGCTCGAACAGGGTGAAGGCGTCAGCGGTGGCGCCAGCGAAGCCCGCCAGGACCTGGCCGTGATAGAGGCGCCGAACCTTCTTGGCGTTGCCTTTCATGACGGTATTGCCGAGGGAAACCTGGCCGTCGCCGCCCATGACGACTTTGCCGTTGCGGCGTACTGAAACGATGGTGGTCAAAGGAAAAATCTCCACGCAGCGGGGCGATGAATGCCCGAATGCGCTTGATATGGGGGACGCTGCCGCGCATTTCAACCGATGCGAGGGAATCACGTCCCGACCCCTTATGAGCCCGTCGAGTGAGGCGAGGCAGCTTGCCGTGCAAGCAAAGCTGAGCGCGATTGGGCGCGAGCAACACACGCCTGGCGGGGCGGCGCTATTGCAATGCGAAATCCAGCTGTCGCCAAGCCTCGTAGACGGCGACGGCTACGGTGTTTGACAGATTCAGGCTGCGGCTGTCGGGACGCATTGGCAAACGCAGGCGCTGCTCGTTGGGCAGTGCGTCGCGGATCTCCGGCGGCAAGCCGCGACTTTCCGGGCCGAACAGGAAGGCATCGCCGCGCTGGAATCTGACCTCATGAAACGGCTGCGAACCTTTGGTGGTGAAGGCAAACAGGCGAGGGTGACCGAGGCTTTCGAGACAGCTGTCGAGGTCGGCGTGTCGCTTGAGCGGCGCATACTCGTGATAATCCAGCCCGGCGCGGCGCAGCCGCTTGTCATCCAGTTCGAAGCCCAAGGGCTCGATCAGATGCAGGCTGCAGCCGGCGTTGGCGCAGAGCCTGATAATGTTGCCGGTATTCGGCGGAATTTCCGGTTGAAAAAGGATTACATGAAACATGCGCGGCACCGACTCTGAAAACGACCGGCATTCTACTGCGGCAGGCGGCCCTGCGGCTGACGACCCGCTACCGCGCATTCGCCGGCGCTTTTTTGGCTCGCTGGTGCTGCTCGGGCTGTTGTTCGGCTCGTTTCTCGGCCACGTCTTTCGCCCGGGCCCGGTTGAGTTGTTGCGTATCGAGCCTGTCGCGAGGGGCTTGCAGTTATGGTTCAGCCGCGAGCCGGAGCTCTACAGCCAGGATGTTGATGGAGCGGTCGGGATGCTCTTCCAGTCCAAGGGCAATGCAGATGCCGGGCGCGTGGAAATCGAGGGCGGCAGTGCGGGCTGGCGCGTGCAATCAACCGAGAAGGGGTTGTTACTGCATTTCGTGGCGACCCGACCGCTGATAGCCAGCTGGTCGGGTGAAAAAACCGATGGCGAGTGGCGCTTGCTGATCGAGGTCAAACCGCGCTGAAGCGAACCCGCCTATCCGCCGTTGCCGACTCAGGCCTCGTCTCCCTCGTCCTCGTCAGCGCTGTCCCCGCCCATGCCCAGCTCCTTGATCTTGCGCGTCAGCGTATTTCGGCCCCAGCCCAGCAGCAGGGCCGCATCGCGGCGGCGACCGGCGGTGTGCTTGAGTGCTGTCTCGATCATGATGCGCTCGAATGCCGGTACCGCCTCGTCGAGCAGATTCGACTGGCCGCGAGCAAGCGCCAGGTCCGCCCAATGGCGCAGCGCCTGCTCCCAGTTGTTCGACGGCATGGCATCGGCCGGCTGACTCAGCAGTTCCGGGGGCAGGTCGTCAACGTGTACTTCGCGCCCGGATGCCATCACCGTGATCCAGCGGCAGGTGTTCTCAAGCTGGCGCACGTTGCCTGGCCACGGCAGGTTTTGCAGGTATTCCTCGGTTTCCTGCTTGAGCAGCTTGGTCTCGACTGCCAACTCGGTAGCCGCACTGGCGAGGAAGTGTGAGGCCAGCGTCGGGATGTCTTCGCGGCGGTCGGACAGCCGCGGGATATGGATGCGAATGACGTTCAGCCGATGGAACAAGTCTTCGCGAAATTTACCGGCCTGGACCAGGGTTTCCAGGTCCTGGTGGGTCGCGGCAATGATGCGCACGTCGACTTTGACCGGTGTATGACCGCCGACCCGATAGAACTCGCCGTCAGCCAATACGCGCAAGAGGCGGGTCTGGGTGTCGGCGGGCATGTCGCCGATTTCGTCGAGGAACAAGGTGCCGCCATCGGCTTGCTCGAAGCGGCCGCGACGCTGGTTGGCGGCGCCGGTGAAGGCGCCTTTTTCGTGTCCGAACAGCTCCGACTCCATCAGGTCCTTGGGAATCGCGGCCATGTTAAGCGCGATGAAGGGAGAGGCCGAGCGCGGACTGTGCCGGTGCAGGGCGTGGGCGACCAGCTCTTTACCGGTGCCGGACTCGCCATTGATCAGGACGGTGATGTTGGAGTGGGAGAGGCGTCCGATTGCGCGGAAAACCTCCTGCATTGCCGGCGCTTCGCCGATGATCTCCGTCGTTTGGCGTTGATCGGCAGGCGCTTTGAGGCCTTGTTGCTCTTTCGCGTGCTGATTGGCGCGCTTGACCAGGGACACCGCTTCATCAACGTCGAAGGGCTTGGGCAAGTATTCAAACGCACCGCCCTGGTAGGAAGCCACCGCGCTGTCGAGGTCCGAGTGCGCGGTCATGATAATCACCGGCAGGCGCGGATAAAGGTCACGAATCTGCGCCAGCATGTCGAGACCGCTGACACCGGGCATGCGGATGTCGGAAATGATTACATCCGGCTGCTGCCGAGCAAGTTTCGCCAGTACGCCATCGGCGCTTTCGAAGCTCTGAGTGGTCATGCCCTCCTGCTGCAGGGCTTTCTCC
The DNA here is from genome assembly GCF_053470365.1 of Stutzerimonas tianxiuensis. NCBI lineage: Bacteria > Pseudomonadati > Pseudomonadota > Gammaproteobacteria > Pseudomonadales > Pseudomonadaceae > Stutzerimonas > Stutzerimonas tianxiuensis. The sequence continues at coordinate 27,807 of NZ_JBPVWS010000022.1, forward strand.
AAAACCCAGCGGATGGAGCGGTCATCGTCGACAATCCAGACAGTTTCGCTGCGGCTCATGCGGTTGGTGCTCCTTGTTCCAGCGGCAGGAAGATCGAGAACGCGGTATGCCCGGGATGGCTTTCGCATTCGATCAGACCCTGATGCTGACTGATGATGTTCTGGGTAATGGCCAAGCCGAGCCCGGTGCCGTCTGGGCGGCCGCTGACCATTGGGTAGAAAAGGGTGTTCTGCAGTTCGGCAGGGATGCCTGGCCCGTTGTCGATGATTTCGATCCGCGCGACCAGACGATGGCGGATGTGGCCGATGGTGAATTGGCGCAGCGAACGAGTGCGTAGGGTCAACCGGCCCAGGCCCAATTCGGATTGCCCGGCAAGCGCCTGCATGGCGTTGCGCATGATATTGAGCACGGCCTGAATCATCTGTGCGCGGTCCATCAGGACCTCGGGAATGCTTGGGTCGTAGTCGCGCACCAAAATGAGGCTGCCCTGACACTCGGCTTCTATCAGGCTGGCGACATGCTCGAGGACTTCGTGAATGTTGGTCATCGCCAGTGAGGGGAGCTTGTTCGAACCGAGCATGCGGTCGACCAGGTTTCGCAGGCGGTCAGCCTCCTCGATGATGACCTCGGTGTAGTCCTTGAGGTGCTCTTCGGGCAGCTCGCGGGCCAGCAGCTGAGCGGCTCCGCGTATGCCACCGAGCGGATTCTTGATCTCATGGGCGAGGCCGCGAACCAGCATCTTGGTGGTTTCCTGCTTTGACAGCTGTGCCTCTTCCTTGGTGATGCGCAGCAGTCGGTCACGCGGTAGCACTTCCAGCAGCAGCATGGTCTCCTGCTTCGTCAGTACCGGCGTCACCGCGTAGTCCACGGTTAGCGTCTGTCCGCTGGCGGAGGTCAGCGTCGCTTCGCGCTTGGTGAAGGGGTGCGCTTCTTCCACAGCCAGCCGCAATGCAGCCAGGGCCTCGGAGGATTCAGTAAAGAGCTCGCTGATGAATTGTCCGTGACTGCGCTGGCCGCTGACTGCCAGCAGCATCTCGGCAGCCGGGTTCATATATTCCAGGCGCAACCGCGAATTCAGCAAAAGGGTGGCGGTGGTGAGATTCTCGATCAGCAGGCGCTGTAGGGCTTCGTTGATCATGGCAGTCTGCATCCGGGGTGTGAGTCAGGAAATGCAAGAAGCAAACCAATGCGCTCCTTTTCGGCGCGGCACCGCTGGCACTGGCGCTCCAGCGCGGGGCATCGATCGAGAAGGGCGGCGCTAAACCAGATGGCTGAATCAGTGCACCAGTAAGGTGCGTAGAGTGGTCACAGAAAGGGCACGAAGGGAATATCTTTCTTTTCCTTGGGCTTATCCTTCAGCGGACACTCCGGGCGGACACCGTAATCCGCCTTCCTGCATGGGTTGACCATTCGGCGTTGCGCAAGAGAGGTGCGCATCATGTGGAACGCGCGTGGCTCGCTGGACTGTACGCTTTCGCCCTGACTGTCGATCACTTCGACCACCAGCTGGTGGCTGCCTCGGTCGATATTGTGCAAAGTCAGAACAGGACTCTCACCGGGTGCGCTTGCGGGCGCACCGTCGAGTAGCAATCGATACTGATGGCCCGGATGAAGAGGCGGCTGACTGGTTATGCTGACTGCCAGCTCGCCGGCGTTGTTGCGGATGGTGGCGTCGGGAGCTGGTTGCACGATATCGAGCAAGATATAGCTGGGCGCGGTGGCTTTGAGGACCTTAACCGCTTGCTTCGGGGGTGGTAGGGGCTGGGCGGCCATCGTATTGGCGGGTTTGGTCTCTACCTGTTCGACCGCACGACCGTCGGGGCGGTCGGTGAAGACCCGATTGCCTTCGGCGTCGATATAGCTGTAGATCGCCGCGCTCGCAGGTAGCGCAGACGCCAGTAACAGTCCGACCAATCCAAGCCGCGAGAGGCGCTTCATCGACGCGCAGGGCTGGAGGTGTGGACGCGCTGCACGGTGAATTGCTCTTCGGCTTGTTGCACGACCTGCCCACCGCTGAGCACCTGGATTTCCAGCAGATGAGTTCCGCGATCGACGTTTACCAGCTGAAGTGCGGTCGTGCTGCTGGGTTCTGCCTGGGGGACGCCGTCGAGCAGGAAGCGGATCTGGTGCCCTTGCTTTAGCGGCGGATCGAGCTGGGCGTTGACCACAAAGGTGCCGCTGTTGGCGCGCAACGCCTGCTCGTCCGGGATACCGCCAATCGCGAGGCTTCGATAGGGCTGCTGTTGACCCTCGCTGCTTTGCTCGTTGGCTAGCGGCGGCGGGGCGTCGGGCGTTTTGATGTTCACGGTGTTGGCGGGTGGGAGATCGACAGCGTTAGCCTCGACGCCCTCCGGAGGTTGATTGGTAAAGACGGTGTTGCCCTTGTCGTCAGTGTATTTGTAGATCTGCGCCATGGCGGGAGCCATGAGGACGAGTAGCAGGCTGAACAATGCAATGCGCATGGGAAGCTCCGCGGTAGGGATGACTGGAAGCCTTGCACCGCGCAGGCGGCGAGGCAAGTGCGACCTTTGGGATTTGAGATCGACGCCACTTCGGTCGCTTGTCGCAACGTCGGTGTCACTGGCTAGTGACATCGCAGAAACGAAAAAGCCTCCCGAAGGAGGCCTTTTCTGTCACGCGGACTGGCTTAGACGCTGTAGTACAGGTCGTATTCCAGCGGGTGAACGAAGGTACGGACCTTGATTTCTTCCTCGCTCTTCAGCTCGAGGTAGGCGTCGATGAAGTCATCGGAGAACACGCCGCCCTTGGTCAGGAACGCACGGCCCTTGTCGAGTTCTTCCAGGGCTTCCTTCAGGCTGCCGCAAACCTGCGGGATCAGCTTGCCTTCTTCCGGCGGCAGATCGTAGAGGTTCTTGTCAGCGGCATCGCCAGGGTGAATCTTGTTCTGGATGCCGTCCAGGCCAGCCATCAGCAGTGCGGCGAAGCACAGGTAAGGGTTGGCAGCCGGATCCGGGAAGCGCGCTTCGATACGGCGGGCTTTCGGGCTGGAAACGTACGGGATACGGATCGAGGCGGAACGGTTACGAGCCGAGTAGGCCAGCATGACCGGCGCTTCGAAGCCCGGAACCAGACGCTTGTACGAGTTGGTCGACGGGTTGGTGAAGCCGTTCAGAGCCTTGCCATGCTTGATGATGCCGCCGATGAAGTACAGAGCGGTCTCGGACAGGCCGGCATAGCCTTCACCTGCGAAGGTGTTTTTGCCGTCTTTGGAGATCGACATGTGCACGTGCATGCCCGATCCGTTGTCGCCATACAGCGGCTTCGGCATGAAGGTAGCGGTCTTGCCGTAGACATCAGCCACGTTGTGCACGCAGTACTTCAGGGTCTGAACTTCATCAGCCTTGTTGACCAGCGTGTTGAACTTGACGCCGATTTCGTTCTGACCAGCGGTCGCCACTTCGTGGTGATGCACTTCGACGACCAGGCCCATCTCTTCCATCGCGTTGCACATGGCAGTACGGATTTCGTGGTCGTGGTCGCACGGCGGAACGGGGAAGTAACCGCCCTTGACGGCTGGCCGATGGCCCTTGTTGCCGCCTTCGACGTCCTGGTCGGTCATCCAGGAACCCTGTTCAGAGTAGATCTTGAACATGGAGCCGGAGATGTCGGACTTGAATTTGACCTGGTCGAAGATGAAGAACTCAGGCTCCGGGCCAACGAATACTGTGTCGCCGATACCGGTGGACTTGAGGAACTCCTCGGCGCGCTTGGCGATGGAGCGCGGGTCGCGGTCGTAGCCCTGCATAGTGCTCGGCTCGACGATGTCGCAGACCAGAATCAGGGTCGGCTCTTCGGTGAACGGATCCAGAACGGCAGTTTCATCGACCGGCATCAGGATCATGTCGGAGGCTTCGATGCCCTTCCAGCCATGGATGGACGAGCCGTCGAACATCTTGCCGTGCTCGAAGAAGTCTTCGTCGTGGGCGTCGCGCGCCGGAACGGTCACGTGATGCTGCTTGCCCTTGGTGTCGGTGAAGCGCAGATCAATCCACTTCACATCGTAATCTTTGATCAGTTGAAGCGACTTCGACATGGTGCTCTCCAAGTGGTGGAAGCGTTGACAGATAAGCTTCCGGAATCTAGGGGGTGAAGCCGAGCGGGCGATACTCCGTCAAGGCGACCTGCCTCACAAGGGAGCAAATTGCATGCCAGTGCTCCGAGATGGTTCCGGTTGGGCTTGCAGCGGCCGTTTGGCGTGCTTGCTGCCATTTGTCGGCGCTGCGCTCCGGTGTTTATGCGCTAAAGTGGTGCGGATACTTGCGCCAGTGGTCCATTTGGGTGCAAAGCTAGGCTGTCCGATAAAACTGACTAAAGCTTGATCAAATTCCGATATACTCCGCCCCCCTCTTTTCACGCCATGCTGGCGCTGCGCTGTTTTCCATGAAGCTGATCGTCAAGGTTTTCCCCGAAATCACCATCAAGAGCCCGCCGGTACGTAAGGGCTTCATTCGTCAATTGGCGAAGAACATCCGTACCGTGCTGCGCGACCTCGATCCCGAATTGCGGGTGGAAGGGGTGTGGGACAACGTTGAGGTTGAAACCGCGCTCAGCGACGCGAAAACTTTGCAGCAGATGATTGAGCGCCTGCGTTGCACGCCGGGCATCGCGCATTGCCTGGAGGTACATGAGTACCCGCTGGGCGATCTGGACGACATCCTCGCCAAGTGCAAGGCGCACTATGCTGACCGTCTCCCGGGCAAGATCTTCGCCGTGCGCTGCAAGCGAGCTGGAAAGCACCCATTCAGCTCGATGGATGTGGAGCGATATGTTGGCAGCGAGCTTCGCCAACAGTGCGACGCTGCGGGCATCTCGCTCAAAACACCGGAAGTCGAAGTGCGGATGGAAATCCGCGACCAGCGCCTGTTTGTCGTGCATGCGCAGCATGACGGCATTGGCGGCTACCCGCTGGGCGCGTTGGAGCAGACCCTAGTGCTGATGTCCGGCGGTTTCGATTCCACCGTAGCGGCCTATCAGATGATGCGCCGCGGGCTGATGACTCATTTCTGCTTCTTCAATCTGGGTGGCCGCGCCCATGAGCTGGGTGTGATGGAAGTTGCCCACTATTTATGGAAGAAGTACGGCAGTTCGCACCGGGTACTGTTTATCAGTGTGCCCTTCGAGGAAGTCGTCGGTGAGATCCTTGAGAAAGTCGACGATAGCCAAATGGGCGTCGTGCTCAAGCGCATGATGCTGCGGGTGTCGACCCAGATTGCTGAGCGGCTGCACATCGACGCCCTGGTCACTGGCGAGGCCATTTCCCAGGTTTCCAGCCAGACTCTGCCGAACTTGTCGGTGATCGATTCAGCTACCGACATGCTGGTGCTGCGGCCCCTGATCGCCAGCCACAAGCAGGACATCATCGACACCGCCTTCGAGATAGGCACCGCCGAGTTCGCCAAGAACATGCCCGAGTATTGTGGCGTGATTTCGAAGCATCCGACGACCAAGGCCAAGCGCTACCGCATCGAACATGAAGAAAAACAGTTCGACATGGCGGTGCTCGAGCGAGCCATGGCGAACACGCGTCAGGTGGCCATTGATCGAGTGATCGACGAGCTGGGCCAGGATTTGCAAGTTGAAGAAGTCATCGAGGCGAGCGCCGGGCAGGTAGTGCTAGACATCCGCCACCCTGACCTCGCCGAGGACGAACCTCTGCAACTGCAGGGCATCGAAGTGCATACGCTGCCGTTCTATGCGCTGAACAACCGCTTCAAGGAGCTGGATGAGAACCGCCAGTACCTGCTGTATTGCGATAAAGGTGTCATGAGCCGCCTGCATGCTCATCATTTGTTGAGCGAGGGGCATGTCAATGTGCGCGTTTATCGTCCGAGCTAAACAGCCCGGCCTGCTGGGCGGCAGTATCCGCCACCGCCCTCCCGACCCGCTTCGCGGCTGAATTGCTGCGACACGTCGTAACGAACCTTCATCTTCATCCAATTTTTCGCGTTGGGCCGCTCGATGCATTTGCCGAGCAGCCCGACCCAACTACGAGACCACTACTGTGATCGATAATCTACGCAACATCGCCATCATTGCTCACGTTGACCATGGCAAAACTACCCTGGTCGACAAGCTCCTGCGCCAGTCCGGCACCCTGGAGCGCGGTGAGCTCAACGACGAGCGCGTGATGGACTCCAACGACCAGGAAAAGGAACGCGGCATCACCATCCTGGCCAAGAACACCGCTATCAAGTGGAACGACTACCGCATCAACATCGTCGACACCCCCGGCCACGCCGACTTCGGCGGTGAAGTCGAGCGCGTGATGTCGATGGTCGACTCCGTACTGCTGCTGGTCGATGCTCAAGACGGCCCGATGCCGCAAACCCGCTTCGTGACCAAGAAGGCCTTCGAAGCCGGCCTGCGCCCGATCGTCGTGATCAACAAGGTCGACCGTCCGGGCGCGCGTCCTGACTGGGTTCTGGACCAGATCTTCGACCTGTTCGACAACCTCGGCGCCACCGAAGAGCAGCTGGACTTCCAGGTCGTCTACGCGTCGGCCCTGAACGGCATCGCTGGTCTGGACCACACCGACATGGCCGAAGACATGACCCCGCTCTACCAGGCGATTGTTGACCACGTACCCGCTCCGAAGGTCGACATCGACGGCCCGTTCCAGATGCAGATTTCAGCTCTGGACTACAACAGCTTCCTCGGCATTATCGGCGTAGGCCGTATCGCCCGTGGTCGCGTCAAGCCCAACACTCCCGTCACTGCCATCGACATGCATGGCAAGAAGCGTAACGGCCGTATCCTCAAGCTCATGGGTCACCACGGTCTGCACCGTGTTGACGTCGAAGAAGCTACTGCCGGCGACATCGTCTGCATCAGCGGTATGGACGAACTGTTCATCTCCGACACCCTGTGCGACCAGAACAACGTCGAAGCGATGAAGCCGCTGACCGTTGACGAGCCGACCGTTTCCATGACCTTCCAGGTCAACGATTCACCGTTCTGCGGCAAGGAAGGCAAGTTCGTCACCAGCCGTAACATCAAGGACCGTCTGGACAAAGAGCTGCTGTACAACGTGGCGCTGCGCGTTGAAGAAGGCGACTCGGCTGACAAGTTCAAGGTTTCTGGCCGTGGTGAGCTGCACCTGTCGGTACTGATCGAGAACATGCGCCGCGAAGGCTTCGAGATGGGCGTAGGCCGTCCTGAAGTGATCATTCGTGAAGTCGATGGCGCCAAGCACGAGCCGTTCGAGAACGTCACCATTGACATCCCTGAAGAAGCGCAGGGCAAGGTCATGGAAGAGATGGGCCTGCGTAAGGGCGATCTGAGCAACATGGTGCCGGATGGCAAAGGCCGTGTTCGACTGGAATACAACATCCCGGCTCGTGGTCTGATCGGTTTCCGTAACCAGTTCCTGACCATCACCAACGGCGCCGGCATCCTGACCTCGATCTTCGACCGTTACGACGTGATGAAGTCTGGCCACATGTCCGGCCGCCAGAACGGCGTACTGGTATCGATCGATACCGGCAAGGCGCTGACCTACTCCCTGGAAACCTTGCAGGCGCGCGGCAAGCTGTTCGTCGAGCACGGCCAGGAAATCTACAACGGTCAGATCGTCGGCCTGAACAGCCGTGACAACGATATGGGTGTTAATCCAACCAAGGGCAAGAAGCTCGACAACATGCGCGCTTCGGGCAAGGACGAAACCATCGCCCTGGTTCCGCCAGTCCGCTTCACCCTCGAGCAGGCACTGGAATTCATCCAGGACGACGAGCTGTGCGAAGTGACCCCGAAGTCGATTCGTCTTCGCAAGAAGATCCTCGACGAAGGCGAGCGTAATCGCGCTGCGAAGAAAGCCAAGGCTTGATCTAAGCCTAGCTGACTAAAAAGCCCCCGCCGGCGAGAGCCGACGGGGGCTTTTTCGTTGCCGCAACTCAGGCGCGCAGCCTGTTAGCCTTTCATCGGTTGATGCGGCGCTGGCGGTGCCGACCAGCTTCAGCTAATCGATCACCCCGGCGCCGCCCACGCGAGCCATATGGTTACTGGCGGCCGCTCCGCCCATAGCTATATACGCTATTAGCAAAAGCGCCAGAATAATAAAGGTGTTTCTCAGTTGTTAGCAGCAAATAGTAATGACAGGGAATCATTTTAAAAGGTGTGAATTGTACATATATCTGGAGCGATACCGTCCAAATAGTCAGCCCTATTGTTACTCATCCTCGAAATGCAATTATCAGTCGTTACCTGATGCGCTTCTGTGGTTTCTTCTATTTCGAAAGCTTCCATCTTGCAGTCGGCATCTCGCAGTTTGATCCAGTGCTGTTGCGCTTCTTTAACAACGGAGATGTATTGATCCGCCAGTGAGGGCATTCTTTCGAACTGCTGCCGGATACGTCCCAAAGTTGCCTTATACGAAGTGTTCAAGAGCTCATCTGAAAGATCTTTTCTATATGCTGCACACTGCGCGACTTGCTGGGACAGCTCAATGTTTTCACACGGATTTGACAGGGTATCGCTGAACGCAGGAGGCACAAGAAATAAAAACATAAACGAAAATTTTTTCATATTGTATGCCCTAGTTATTCCTGAGGTAGCGAGCTCTGTTTCGCCCTGGCTCGTACTGGCTGATCGCAGGCGTATTTTCTATATAGCGTATCAACTGATCCTTGTCATTTCTCATCCCGGCTTTCATTGGATTTGGCCCTTTTGTGAAGCCTTGATACACGAAGTCTACCAGCACATCTCTAATGACCTGATCTAGGGAGCTCCAGTCTGTTCGTTCAGGCTCGCTCTCTGTCCAGCGATCATAATTGACAATGGCCCGTTCTATGTAGTCTGGATAGATCTCATTAAAGAGATTGATTTCTTGCTCGGAGCTAATTTCGCCAATCATCGTCTTGTTACTGACTACGAACTGCTGCGCAGCAGTTCCTTTCTTGCCATAGGCCCGAGCAATCTTTGTCGCCTGATCGTGCGCGATTCCAGCATTTTTCATATGATCATGAATTTCTGACTCAGTTCTGAAACCCATGTCGTAGCCACGCCCCAACGTAACTCCTGAAAGCTCGTTCCCTGGCCAGTGGATAACACGACTGAAAAACGGAGATGAAGGAATATTATTCCCTTCAGCATCAAATGTGATCCGCCCTTCTCTGATAGTAGGTTCAACTCTAGCCGCTGTATTGAAAGTTCCAATGAGAGTTAGCGGCTGCAGGTGCCATGCTGCCCCGTCCGCGTTAACGTAAGCCTTGTCGGCGACATCTTCCCACCAGCTTAACTTCTCAATTCGCTGCTTCTCCGCCTCCCAAACCAGGTTGGGCTGTTCGAGTTCCTCCGCCAAGAGAGAATCAAGCTCGTCCCACTTGCCTTTGCTCCAGAACCACTCGCTTTCGTAGCGGGTGATCAACTGACCGAAGAGTTGCGCCTGCCAGGGTTTTGCTAGGGCCGCGCGAATTTCCCTACTGGTCAGTACGCCATCCCTGTCTGTCTCTACTATCTCGTGCAACCGAGCCAGCGTCAGAATAGGACCGCCGTCTGCCGTGTTGATTTGGGCGCGGTAGTTTTCCTGTTCGTCTGGGCTTAGCAGGCCTTTGGCGTTGAAGGCGTAGGCGAGCTTTTCGACGGGCGTTCCGGTTTCCTCGATGCATTGGAAACCTTCCCACTCCCATGGGCTGTGGCGGGTGGTGATCAACTCCTGCTCGGCGAGCCAGCCGTCGATGGGGTTGCCATTAGCGTCGGCGAACAGATCGTCCAGCCGCCACCAGTGCATAGTGTTGTCAGCACCATCCTTGACCTGGATCTTTCTCGAAGCGGGGAGCCCATCCAGCAAGGACTGCGGAATGATCAGGTCGACGCCGATCTGCGTGCCATCGTCGTCCAATTTGGGCGGGTTCTCGACGTTGATGTCGTCCCGGTGCGCGATCAGCTTGCTTGCGCCTTTATAGACCTTGAGCAGGGTTTTCTGATCGTCCGGCAAGCGGCTGGCCCAGGCGCGGCTTTGGGCGATGAACGCGGGCACATCGTCGCAGCTGAACAGTTCGACATGGACCATGTGCTGAGCAGCGCTGTCGTGGTTCTGGTACAGGCCCGGATGGCCTATCAGTTCACCGGCCTTGATCGGCAACCCGTTCTCAAGGAGTACGACTTTTCCGTATTCCGCTGGCTCGCTCTGCGGTTTGAGCAGACTGGTGAATACATAACCGGGCAGTTGCCCCTCATCGTCTGCTGCCAAGGCGGGGTGTGCCGTCCCGCTGACGATGCTGACCAGCTTGCTGAATTCACCTTCTGCCGTGCCGATGGTGATCTCGGCGCCTTTGGGCAACTGGGACAGCCGGGTGGCGTTCTTGCTCGGACCTGCGCGGACGCTCAGGCCGCCGCTCTCCGTGTTCACGGTATGGCGCTTGGCTTCCCAGAATGCGGGACGCTGCAGGTCCGGTTGCGTTTGGTAGCCTGCCCAATCTTGCAGATGCATGTACAGGCTATAGAGGTTCAGGCTTGGAGGAGTCTGGCCTTCGGCGATGGTGCCATCTGCATTGCGCAGCGGTGGCGGCTGAAGCTTATGCTTCACCAGGACGAACCCAGTAGAGAACGGGGCGCGTTTGATCAGAGGTATCTCGTCGATGAATTCACTGACCGGGTAACGCTCGTCGATACGGTAGGCGATCACCTCGCCGTCGGCCATACAGCGCACGCTAGACTGATCGAAAAATGCCGCCGTGCCCTCGTCGAAGTGCACACCACCATGCCACAAACCATTCTCACCGGTCGGGTAGTGGCCGCCCTTCGCATTGGCCATGTGGGTCAGGAGCTGCAAGGGATTACTGTTCGGCTCCTTGCTCGGGAAGGGAAGAGCCCAGTTGATCGGTCTGCTTTCGGCCATGTTTCGATACGTCCTGTTCATAGGGCTGCCGGTAGGCAAGCCTGTCCTTGTCTTAGCCGGAAAAGTTGAGTGAGCGCTTGCGCCGACGCGGCTCGGCAGGCTGGTCTCCGGGCTGCGCCTGCTCCAACAAACTCCCCGCCTTGTCGCTATCCGCCTCGCCCGGCAGCACTGGCGGTTTGATCTTGATGCCCGATCCCTTACCCGGCGCACCGCCTGCGTTGATCTTCACCAGCGGGCCAGAAACTGTGATGCCGCCCGGATCAAGCTTGATGAAGCTACCGCCGGCCTTGAGGGTCAGTTCGATGCCGGCTTCGATAACCATTTTCTGGCCGGACTTGAGGTGTATTTCGCGGCCGGCTTTGGTCAGTAGAGCAGTGCCGAGCTTGATGTGCTGGCTCTGGCCGACGGTGAGATGGTCATCAGGTTTGACCTCGACCTTACGGTCGCTAGTGATGGTCAGGTGTTCTTCGGCTCGGAATTCGTTGTAGCTGTTGGCTTCCACCGTATCGTGGCGTTCGTGGCCGACGCGGATCTTCTGGTCGTGCTCGATGTTCTCGTCCCAGTCCCGCTGGGCGTGGATGTATATCTGCTCAGCGCCATTGCGATCCTCGATGCGTAGTTCGTTGTAGCCACCGCCACCGGGGCTCGACAGTGTCTTGAAGGCGCTACGGGTCTTGTCTGCCGGCAGGTCGTAGGGGACCTGATGTTCTGCATGGTAGAGGCAGCCAGTCACCAAGGGTTGGTCGGGGTCAGCTTCGAGAAAGGTAACCAGTACTTCCATGCCGACGCGCGGGATCGCGATACCGCCATAGCGGTCACCGGCCCAGCTGGAGCTGACGCGGAGCCAGCAGCTTGTCTTGTCATCGGCTTGGCCGTGGCGATCCCAGAAGAACTGGACCTTTACCCGACCGTATTCATCGCAGTGGATTTCTTCGCCCGCAGGGCCTGTGACCACGGCGCTCTGGCTGCCAAGCGCGCGAGGCTTTGGGTGATTCAGGGCCGGGCGGTAAGGGACGTCCCACGGGGTGGCAGTAAAGTGGTTGCGGTAGCCCTGGGTGAAACCGTCTCGTACATCAGTGTCGCTTGTTACGGACTCCTCTAGCACCTGCGGCTGTCTGCCTTCATGGAGCACCTCGGTCAGCAGCCAGAGGTCATTCCATTCCTGGCGCGGATGGTCAGATATTTCCAGCAGGTGCCCGCTAACCAGTCGTGGCTGGTCGCTCCGACCTTCAGCCAGGCGGTAGTCAGCGCGGTGGCGCTCCAGTGAGCGCTGGGACAGGTGCTTGCCTCGGGCTCGATCGGTGAAGCGACCCGGGTAGTCATAGTCTTCGAGGTCTGGCTCAGACGATCTCTGTCCGTCACCCGCTTGGCCTTTCTGTGCGGCCTCCATCACCAGGCGAGGCTGTTCAAAGTGGTAATCGCGTCGGCTCACCCGGTTGGTACGAGTCTCCAGGCGCACGGAGAAGCGCTTGATCACAGGCTCGTCGGCTACCAGCCCGCTGTCCTGCAGGTACGCGGTGGGCTGGCCAAGTTTGGGAAAGCTCGTCTGGTCATCACCGAACACCAGTACATGACCCTGCGGGCTATGCTCGAAGTGATAGTGGATGCCTTCTTCTTCGCATAGGCGCTGGACAAAGTGCAGGTCGGTTTCGTCGTACTGGGTGCAATAGTCGCGCTCGGGATAGACCACCGGACCGAGCTGAAAGCGATAGGCGTTCGCCTGGATACCGTGACCCTCCAGCACCTGGGCAATGATTTGCGGCACGGTCAGGTGCTGAAAAATGCGCTGATCGGTACGGTGCGCGAGGTAGGCAAGCTGCGGAACGAGGGTCACCTGGTAGCGGGTCAGCCGTTTGCCTAACTCAGCTTGTGCGACGCGATGAATCAATCCGTGGATGCCATCACCGGCAGGTGAGAACGACAGATATGCTGATTTGTGCAGCAGGCTTTGCAGGGCGAGATCGGGACGCTCGCTGACCAGCTCAAGATCGATACGATAGGGTTGGCTGATGGCTTCGCGCCCGGTAAACGCGAGAATCTGCAGGTCGTGCTCGACGCCATCGATAGCGAGGCTGAAATGGGTGTCATTAGCGGCGTTGAACATGACGCTTCCTTGTTTTGTTGTCATCCATGGGCGCGTCCGAACCAGCGCTGCAGGCGACTGGGTGCGGGACGGCGGAATATATCCAACAGCTGGGTCACGCTGGCTTTGCGCTGAGCCGCATCAAATGCCAGCGCAGATCGCAAGGTAAACCAGCCACAGGCCAGGTTCTGCGGCCGTACCAATTCCTTGTCGAGCCCCATCGCTTTTGCTTGCTTGGCGTTTAGCCGGCGGAAAGGAGGGCTGCCGCTGGCCATTTCATAAAGCAGGCAACCGAGTGCATACACGTCGCTGGCTTCCGATGGTTCGGCGCCGTCGAGAAGTTCAGGGGCTGCGTAGCGCGTGGTCCATGCCTTGAATCGGTTCCGAGACAGGCGTGGCAGATTTTTCAGACCGCCTTCGAGCGGCTGCCCGAGACCGTAGTCGAACAAGCGAAGCCCGTCTTCGGCCAATATCACGTTGCTGGGTTTGATGTCACCGTGGATGACGCCGCGACTGTGTGAATAGGCCAACGCTTCTATCAGGGGCACGGCAATTTCGCGTAGCTCGTCCCACGTGAGGCCTTCCGGGCGTTCGCTGAGCACCTGATCGAGGGTTGGTCCCTTGAGTAGCTCGAGAGTGATGAACGCGCGTTGGCTGACAGCGTCCACGTCGAAACCGAATAGCCGCACAACGTGGCGATGGCTTAGGCGAGCGGTAAGAGCGAACTCGGTATAGAGCAGCGTGTGAGCATCGGGATACTCAGCGAATTCATCGCTCAATGTTTTAAGTGCGATGTACGGCTCCGGGTCACCAAACTGCTCACGCAAAAGATCTCGGGCGCGGTAAACGGCGCCCATGCCACCGACGCCGAGCAGTCGTTCGATCAGATAGCGGCCTGCCAATACTTCTGGCAAATCACTCGCGACGATGGCAGCGGCCGATGTTGCCAGGCTCGCTGGCGCGGCAGCCGAGGCCGCAAAGGCGAAGTAGGTAAGGTCCGACGCCGGCTCGGCGCGCAGGGGCTCGCTCATTGCCGTATCACCACTGCGCTCAGGTTGTCTCGACACGGCCCGTCCATGGCCTCCTCAAACAGCCTTTGCAGAGCCAGGCCAGTCGATGGCGCATTGAGCGATGCTCCCAAGCTGTCCGGTGACAGGCTTTGGTAGAGCCCGTCGCTGCATAGCAGTAGGGTGTCGCCTGGATAAACATCGAACTCGAGGATATCCAGTGTCAGTTGTTCGCTGGCGCCGATGGCGCGGGTTAGGGCGTTTGCGGCTGGGTGACGCGCGGCCTCCTGCGGGCTCAGGCTCTGTTCGTCGATCAGCTGTTGTAACAGCGAATGGTCGCGCGAGAGCTGATAAAGCCGTCCCCGGCGCCACAGGTAGCAGCGGCTGTCGCCAGCCCATACGCAGGCGGCACGGTCGGCCTCCATCAGCAGCGCGACCACGGTACTGCCAATCACGGGATCGGGTCGATCTGCCGTGACCGTCAGTTCTTGCCCAAGTCTGCGGTTGAGGTCATGCAAACAGCGGCGCAGAGCGACCAAGCGCTCCGCCATGCTGCCCTCAGGCAACGCGGCGAGCTGCTCGACGATCAGGCGGCTGGCTAGCGCGCCGTTGTGGTGGCCGCCCATTCCATCGGCCACGACCCAGAGGCCTTGCTCGGGGAGGTCGAGAAAGGCGTCTTCATTGCGTGCGCGGACTTTGCCGGTATCGGTCCGCGCGGCGCTGCGCCAGCTGTACGCCAGGTTCGCAGTGGCTGACATTAAAGTGTCGCCGGAAGTTTGAAGTCGCGCAGCAGGGCGATGTCGAACGGGTTCGGCGAACGCTGGCTGTGTAACAGGTAGTTGGCGTTGCGGCCGCCCAGATTGGCCTTGAGCATCAGCACGTCGCGACCGCTGTGGTAATCGACCTGCATCAGGTCCAGCAGGCGGAAGAGCGACCAGGGGCCGGTGTTCTTCTCGATACCGACACGACGCCCGCCAAGTTCCTCGACGACCAGGCTGGTGCGGCCATCCTCTGCGTCGGTTGGCCAGCTGAAGGCGGTCTGCACGATCGGGCCGTGGCGGTATTCCATCTGCTGATTGCCAAAGCGGAAGTCAGCGCGACCCAGACTCGAGTCGAGCGAGTAGGGCTCTAGCTTGAAGCGGATCTGCGGCTCGTTCGGGTTTTCTGCAAAGAAACTGCGGCGGATGGTTTGTGCGTTGCTCATCTGCGACAGGAATTCGCGTGACAGGGGCAAGCCACGGCCGTCGACTCGACGAAGCTGATATTGGCCAGCGCTCCCGCTGACGAACGCCTTCAGGTAGCGGTCAAAGAACCCGTCAGCAACGCCTTGCGCCTTGAAGAACTCCCGGAAGTCAGCAATGGCGACGTCGCTCTCGCTGTGTGCGCTGAACGGATAGCGCTGGCGTAGCGAACCTTTGTAAAACGCATACAGTTCGCTCTGGTAGCGCTGGTTGAGGTAGTGGTAGGCGTCGTTCAGGACCAGCGTCCAGCTGTCTTCGGCGAGCAGGCCGAGCCAGTTGCCGATCGGTTGTGGTAGCCGTGCTGCGCTGGCTCTCAGCTGGTTGATGGCATCACGCTGACCAGCCATGCGCGCCTTGGCGAGTTCGAAAGCTGCCTGATCAGGCGCACTGGCATGGGCCAGACTTGCCAGTTGCAATTGAAGCGCATCGAGGGCCTGTAGGGTGGGAACAAGCTCGGCGCTGGCGCCTGCGTTGTCGTCGAGCAGGCGATGCAGCGGCTCGAAGCGGCGTTCGAGTGTTTTGCGCGCCGTGTCAGGCACGTTCTTGGCCAGTGCGGCCTGGGCCTGCTCGGCAGCGGCTGATGCGAGCTTGGCGGCTTTGCCCAGCTTGTCGTTGGCGCTTTTGAGAGCATCGGCTGCGTCCACCGCGTCGCCGGCGGTATCGACCACGCCGGCAAAGCGGGTGTTGTCACGGACTTCGACAAGCAGTTGTAACAGCGGCGAATTAGCCGCGGACAACCCACTAAGCAGCACCGAGCCCTGGCCAGCACCGGCGATAGGCTCCGGCGTCAGCTGGGCGACCGCTTCGCTCCAATAGTTGGCGTAATCCCGGAAATAGAGCTGCTCCATCTCGACCATCAAGCGACCGAGATCTTTCATGCTTAAGTTATCGCCTTCGCCAAGTACCCAGTTGTCACGCAGAATCTCGCGCACCAGTTCGCTGCCCTGCGCGACGTAGAATTTCTGATAGCCATTCTGGGTATAAAAGCCAGGGATGGTGTAGTCGCTACCGCTGAACAGGGCGCCTTGCGGTCCGAGATGCTGACTGAACCGGTAATCAGGCAGGCTGCGAGCCTGATCGCGCAACATGCGGTAGACGACAGTGGCCAACGATTCGCTGCGCAACACCTGACGTGCCTCAGCGACGAGTTGGTCGTTGAGCGCGTGAGGCGCGAAGCCATCACCGAGCAGCCGCTCAAAATGGGTGTTGAGACCGTTCTGTGCGACGGCATTGCCGGCGTAACGCAGCGACCAATCGGCGGCTACCCAGTCCTTCAGAAAGCCGTCGTCGCGACGCTCTTCCAGGCTAAGCATAAGGTAGGCGCGCAGGCTACCAAGCAGGCGCTCTCGATCAGTCAGGTTGGCACGTATCTGGGCTTCGAGCTGATGTGCAACGCGAGGCAGTAGTAAAGTCTCCAGCTCAAGGCGGTAGGCCTGGTGGACGGTGGGATCGACTACCTCACCTTGGTATAGCCCGCCGCGCTGCAAATAGGACACGTCAGCCTTATCCGGAAACACCTGAGTAGCCGCATAGCTCGTATCTAGCGCCTTGAGCGTGCGCAGTGCGTCGTCTTGAGACGTGATGCCCTGATGCTCGCGGCCCAGCTGATCAGCGAGGCCGCGTAACTGCTCAAGCCGTTCATGGTTGTTGGAGAAGCCATTGGCCCAAAAGGCGCCGAACAGCGCCAGGCAGGCGAAACTCGCGGCATACAGGGCGCGCTGGCCCCAATCGATGCGGCGTACTTCCTTCTGATCGAGACCGGCGAGGTCGGCTTCGGGGAAGATCACGCGGCTGAGCAAATGATTGATGAAGCGAGCACGGCCGCTGCGGAATGTCGGCAACACGCTGCTCGGCAGGCCGAGGTTGCGGCCGATGCCGCTGGTGAGCGGATCGAGTGCACCTTGGAGTTGCGGGGCACTGGTGAGGTAGAAACCGCGCAGCTGGCTGGCACGCTGGTAGCGGTTGCCTGAGAACGCCAGCTCGACGAACAGGCATAAACGTTCGCCAATCTGGCCAAGCTGGTGCGGGAAATCAAGGATGCGACCCCTGCGCTGGGTATCGCGCTCTTGGTGCATGCGCAGGATGACCTGGCTGTTGAGCCGGCGCAGCAGCTCCTCGAATTCGCTCCGAACAACGTTGACGTCGGTACCGTCCTGTTCCTTGCGGAAGCTCGCGCCGAGCACCTGATCGCTTTCCTCGCGCGAGAGCTGATCGAAGAACTCGTCGAAGCCAAGCACCTTATCCGCTTTGCTCAGCACCAGATAAACCGGTACGTCGGCACCCAGGCGCTGATGGATTTCATGCAGACGCTGACGGCTCTGGCGCGCCAGCGTTTCGAGCTCCAGTTCGCTCGAGTGCAGCAGCTGCTCGACCGGGATGTTGATCAGTACGCCATTAAGCGGGCGTGCACGGCGGCGGCGCAGCAGGCCGAGTAGTGTTTCCCAGGCCTTGCCATCGACACCCGAGTCGGGCTGAGTCAGGTAGCGGCCGGCCGTATCGATCAGCACGGCATGGTCGGCGAAGTACCAGTCTGCGTAGCGGGTGCCTGAGACATCCTTGGTCAGTCGCTGGTTTTCACCGCGGTTGAGCGGAAAGTCCAGGCCGGAAAAGTCCAGCAATGAGGTTTTGCCGCTGCCTTGAGGACCGAGCAGCAAATACCAGGGCAGCTCGTTGCGCCATTTCTCGCTGCGGCCGCGGTACAGGCTCGAGCTCTTGAGCGTACGAACGGCGTCGCGGTAGCGCTGGCTCAGGATGCCTTGCTCTTCGCTGACCAAGCCTTCACGGCGAAGCCGCTCCTGAACCTCTTCGTCGCTGGCTTCGGCCTGCTTGCGACGAGTGCTATGCCAACTGGCGAACACGATGAACAGGCCCCAGACCAGGCAGAGGCCGGCAATGGTCAGCAGACGGCTGGTCGAGGATTCCCAGAACTTATAGTCGTTTACCGCCAGCAGTGGCCCAACGAGCCACACAAGGAGGCCCAACACCATCAAGACGCACAGGCTCCATACCCAGGTCTTGCGGAAAAACGCGGCAAGCTTGCCGAAAAAAACCTTCATGGCAGTACGTCCTTGTTACGGCTTAGGCTCGACCTGAACGGTCGGATCGACGGGTTGATACGGTTGCAGTACGGCATCGCGTTGTTCACCCAGCACCCAGGCGAAGCCCGCATACAGCGTTACCAAACAGATCATTGTGAACATCGCGACCAGCCACCAAGGCACGATACGCACCAGGCGCCGACGCGTATCGCGCAGCCCCTGCCAGTGCGGCGATACCTCGCGTGGCACGTCGCCGCGCAGCTGGCGGATCTGCCGGTAAAGGCTGTCGCGTACTGCTTCGAGCTCAAGCATGCCACGTGGCATCACTCTGTACTTGCCTTCGAAACCCAGCGACAAGCACAGATACATCAGTTCCAGCATCGGCAGGTGCTTGACCGGGTTGCGCGAGAGGCGCTCGAGCAACTGAAAGAACTTTTCACCGCCGAAGGTCTCGTTGTGAAAGCTCGATAGCAGACTCATCTGTGACCATTCGCTCTCGTTACCCCAGGGTGTGGTAACGACCGCTTCGTCGATAGCGGTGCATAGCACGTAGCGAGCAGCCATCACCTGACTGCTCTCGGCACCGTCGTGCAGGGCGCGGTGCTCGAACAGCTTGAGCTCACCAGACAAGCGCTGGTTGAGGGCGTGCAGGTCTTCGCCTTGATAGCTGTGCTTGAGCCGCACGACTTCTGAGAGCAATGAAGATGCTGCCGCGACGAGCGGATTGAGGCTGATATTGAAAGTTTCGGCCGGACGCAGCCGCGCGGCATAGATCATCCGCTCTTCAAGCTGCTCGAATTTGGGCGGGGTGCTGAAGTCAGTCAGCGGGCTCTGTGCCGGGGCGTCGCCGTGGCGATTGAGGATGACTGTCTTGTCGTCCTGTGCGTAGTCCATTTCTCTGATCATGTTGGTCAGTTCCTGATCGCCCAGAATTTCAGCTCAAGCCCGGTAAATTCACCGGACACATGGAAGGCGAAGCCGCCAGAACGCTCCAGTTGCGCCAGCTCCTCGGAGCTGAGTTCCAAAGCAAAGTAGGTCTTGCCGGAATGGAACGGGATCTGCCGTGGCGCGACGGGCAGTGGCTTGACCTTGATTCCCGGCAGATGGAGGTTGACCAGCTGGCGAATACGCTCAACCGGACCGACCTTTAGGTGAGCCGGCAGGCGGGTGCGCAGCTCTTCGGAGTCGCATTGGGCGCTGGCTGCGAGCACGAACGAGGCGCTGCCGAGCAGCTTATGGTCGTGCAACGGCGAGACCTGAATGCCGTATTGACGCTGTTGCAGAAGCAGCTCGATGGCGTGCTGCTCGAGCACCATCGACAGCACTTGGCGAATCGCATCCATCAGCTTGCGGAACGACAGTCCCTGGTCGTTGTGCAGGTAACGGCCGTCCAGGCGAGGTCGCTTGGTCTCGCTGGAGAAGGTCGCCAGTTCGCCCAGCAATCCCAGCAGCTCACGGTAGATGTGTTCGGGATGGATCCGGTCGATGCCCATGTAATGGCGTAGCACGGGTTCGTAGCGGTTGATCAGTTGCAGCATCATGAAATCGCCGACTTCCGCTCCGCCGACTTTACCGGTGGCACGAATACGCTCTGCCAGGATGTCGCCGCGATGGCCGAGCATGCTGATCACTTCTTTCAGGCACGACAGCAGGTAGCTGGACGCCTGGAAGTCGATAAAGGTAGGGATGTACTCAGGGTCGAGGCTGATCACGCCGTCCGGCGTGGTGTCGAGGATGTCGCAAAGCTTGAGCTTGACGTAAGCCTGATCGCTCTGTTGCTCGCCCAGCAGCAACCGAAAGTCCGGACGGCCGGTGCTGACTTGGCTGCTGCTGCTATCGCCGGCGTTGGAGTCAGTGACCTCTTCGGCGAACGCGGTGTAGCGCGCCAATACGTCCTTCTGCTCAGGGCGGCGACTCTCGATGTGGTTACCGGTGACGAGCGGTAAAGCCAGATACACCGGCGTGTTGCCGGTGTTGGGCGGCACGTCCAGGGCCAGCGGCTCACGCTCAGCACCGATCTCGAAGAGGCTGCCGTCTGGAAGCAGCCCACTTGCCTGGCTAAGCACGAGCTTGCCCATGTTAAGGAACTGACGGTCGATCTCCAGCCCAAAAAAACCCCAGGCGTAATGACCCAACTTCTGGGTCCGCTGCTTTAGCTGCGCGTCGTAATAGCGGTCGCTTTGCTGGAAGTGCTGCGGACGCAGCAGCATGCCTTCCTGCCATATGACTTTGTTCGTGCTCATCAATCAGTCTCCTTTCACGAGCGGATCGATGGGCTTGATTCCGTGTTCGTCGAGCCTTAGCTCGATTCGGTTCTGCGCTTTGTGTTGAAGAGGAATGACGAAGCGCCAGCTTGATTCGGGCAGATCGCGATAGGCGGCCAAGACGCCGACGTAGCGGCTGCCATCCTGAACAAACAGTTTGAGGTCGCGCTGCTCGCCCGGGCGCAGTTCCAGCTCTTCCTGAATGACGAGGTCCGGGGACAGCGCTTCCTTGGGACGCTGGTAGAGCGAAAAGAAGTCGGCATTCTCGAAGGCCACCGGGTGCTTGAGTTCCAGGAGGCGAATCACGACAGGCGAAGGGCGGCCGTTAAGGTCGGGGTTGAGCTGGTCGCTGCCCTGCAGTGACAAGTCCAGCTTGGTCAAGTCAGAGTTGGGCGAGAGGGCAGAACAGCCACTCAGAACGGCAAGCACCGCGAGCGCCGCGGCAGGGAGAAAGCGAGACATGAATATCATCCTTGAAGGTCTGTATTGAGCGTGGCGATCAGACGGGCCTGCTCCTCGTAAGCCTGGGCGAAGTCACGAGCGAACAACCGTTCGCTCCAATCGTCGTCGCGTTGCATCGCAGAATGCAGCCGTTTGAAGGCACGCCAGCGGCTACCGGCAGTGGACATAAGCGGCTTGTTATCACGCTCGAAGCGCAGCGCCAGCTGATCCGGTGAAAGCTGCTCAAGGATGCCTTTGACCGCGGCGCGACTGGCAGCCAGCATGGCTACCTGATGCGCCTGAAGATCACGGTAAGCGCGCCCCATGGCCTGTTCGGCAGGCAGCTGCCCCGACTTTCCACCGCGCAGCAGAAGGGTCAGCGCCTCCCCGCTGTCGATGCTGTGCTTAAGTGGGTTGTTGCCGGCACTCTGCACGGTGGTCAACGACAGGCGCATCTCGTTTTTCAACTCGCCACGGGTACGTAGTGCCTGTTGCAAACCGCCAACGCTTTGCTTGAGCAAGGCCGCAGCTTTCAGTGCCAGGGCTTGCCGACCCTCCTCATCCAGATCTGATAGATCCACTCCCAACGCCGTGCTGAAGCGCGTCCAGAAGTCGGGCGGTAGGCGTTCAGGTTCGAGCGTGGCCTTTGGCTGAGTGGCTGGTGCTGGCATCACCAGCTCGGGGACCTGCAAGTTCTCTTCATCGATCTGTGCATAATCGCGCTGCTGGGCTTGCACCCTTGATGGCGCTAGCACTGCGGTCAGATCGTCGGTTTTGGCGTAAGCATGTTCTTGCTGGTCTAGGGCTGTAAGCGGGTCTAGATCGAGAAATGCGTCGTCTGGAATGATGCTGCCAGCGGGCTGCGGTCGGCCGATATTTTCTTCGAAGGAGGCCGGGTCCTGGATCAGGCGAGCCCGGATTTCAAAGTCGCCCAGGCAATACACGCTGCCATGTTCGATTCGCTGCGCCCGGCCTTTGTCCAGGCTGGCGCCTGTGTCCTTGAACTGGATGCCATTGCTGCTGGTGTCGGTAAGGAAAAACGCCCCGTCCCGGTAGCTCACCTCGGCGTGGCGACTGGATACTACACGCTTGCGGTCCGGGATGACCCAGTCGCACTCTTCCGCACGACCAATGATGCCGCCGGCCTGCTTGAACGTCTTGCTGCTGATCAGGCCTGGCGCAAATTGCTGAGCACTGACCATATCGAAAACCAGTTCCATGGTTCCTTTCTCCTGATGGATCAGTTGCTGCGGGCAGGCGCCTGCGGATCGCCCAATGGGCGATATTCGTCGTCGTTGAACTTATAGTTGCCGGAGCAACCGGCGAGGGCGAGGGATGCGGCGAATAAAACGAGGGCGCAATAGCGGGCTAGCACGCGATTTCCTCCTTGAAAGCGTGTGGGCAGACGGCCTCGCTAGCCGAAAACGGCGAAGCGAGACTCAGGCTGAGTATTGAAGTTCACCCGCTTGTTTGCATGGGTGAACGGGGTCACGAAAAAGGGCGGGGCCGGTACCGAAACGAGAGCTACGGCTATAAATGTGGCTCGCCGGGCCGACGCTGCTGCCTCTAGGCGAGGACGTTGGCCGAGTCCCTTTTAACTGCAGCCAGCCGCTCCGCTATCTTGTTATCTTCGATGTCCCGCCATTGTGCTACCAGCTCTGCGAGGTCGGCTCTTTCCGCCTGCTCACCAAACACGCTGCGCCGTGTTACCACGCGCTCCGCCTGCGCCAGCAGACGCTGCTGAGTACGGGTAAGCGCAGGGCTTTGCTCGGCTCGAACGCGCTCGCCTTGTTCCACTGCGTCGGCATAGATGGCGCGCAGTTCCAGGTCGGTCTTGCCGTAAAAACGCATCTCACCCCTGCGCCTGATTTCCCAGCGGAATTCATTGAAGGAGCGCGCCTGCCAGCTTTCCAGCAACTGGGCGGTGCTCAGCAGCTGGGCGTAGATGTCACGGGTTTCAGCTTCGGTGAATAACTTTCCGTTTCGCTCCTCGACGCTGGTATTCCAGCGCAGCAGGTTAGTAAGCGCTGCGCGTGCATAGCCGCGGTCACTCAGATGGTGCGTAGCCGCGAGCGCGAGGCGGTTCGGCATATCACCATCCAGCCCGATTTCCCCGACGTCGCGTGCACAGCTTTGCTCGTCTACCAGCGCACAACCTGGTTGCCATAGCACTGAGGCTTCGCTCCCACCTCCAGGCTTGCGCGGCATAAAATGCCATTGCTCCCCGTGATGCTCGTAGGGGTCGCCTTGAAGGTTGACGATCCCTGCTAGCAGTAACGCAATGCCGGTGATCGGTGAGCTGTACGCCAGAGCTGCTCCGGGAAGCGCCAGCTTCCACTCCGCGTCCATCCACGGCAGTGGAAGGGCTGGGACCGGATCGTTGTGGTTGACGATACGGTGGTGCGTAAGAGACTGAGCCGCCTTGACGAAGGCCGCATCGGCTGCGCGTGGGGCCCCGAAGGTGTAAAGCTGGATATCGCTCGACCATTCCCTGCGCAGCCACTCGGCCAATAATAGGGCAATCGCACCGCCCAGGCTGTGACCGCAGACCACGAGTGTTTGCTCGCCCGTGTAGAACGCGTTGAGATATCGATTTACGAAGGGTTTCGTTGCTTGAAAGGCTTCGTAAAAGCCGCGATGCGCCTGGCCTTCGCCTTCTTCATAGGCTATCTGGCGCGCATCTGCGTCTCGACTGGCGTCTGCCAGAAATTCCTGGGTACCGCGGACGGAGATTAGTATGACCTTGTCGTTATGAGTTATAAAAGCTTGGGTATTAGTATCTGTTTCGTTATCCGTGTCGTGCAGAAAGTGCACATCCTCAGGATAACGCCAGCCTTCAAGCGCTTCTTGTTCATAACGCGACGGATCGTACGGCATGATCTCGAGACGTTTTGAGTACGGCACCTCTTCACAGAGCAGATGATAAGGGGTCGCGGTATTGAATTGTGTGGGTTGAATTCGACGCCCCAATTGGTTCTGAACAACGTAGCCGATGCTTCCCGCCGTGTCATAAGGCGGAGGGGAGGAAGAATAAGGGGTTTTTACGACGCTGAATGGGGCATAAGCGAAGGCGCTAATGATCGCCAGATGATAAGAGTTAAGTGCGCAGAATTCCGGATCCGTCGATAGCAATGGGCTAAGTGCGCGGAGCGCCTTTACCTCGATTAGATGGTGTCCGCTACAGCCAAGTTTCACTCCGGGTCTGGCTCCTGTTAGCTCTTTGCTGCTTTTGTATCTACTTTGCCCAGTCGACCAGGCTTCGTCTATTTCTGGAAGATGAGAGGTGTCTATGACGAAGTTGCGCACTTCGGTCCGCATAAAATAAGCGCCCTCTCGTTCTGCGCGCTCTTTTGCAAGATAAGTTTTGCCATTTGACCCACGAGGCCCACAGCTTGTCTGCTCTGCTGCAATTTGTAGTGCGGTTAGCGGTAGCTTGAAGCGTTTTCTAATTTTTAATTCTTCATACCAGGGGTCTGGATATGTTGTGGCTGCTGCCGATAAATCGAGCAATGTTGCACCGTGACTTATGCCCTTAATCTCTGCAAATCCATCGCAGTCCAGTGATCCTTCGTACACTCGGCTTTGACTATCAGTTAGCCTGTAGCTCAATCCCGTGTATGGCGATCCATCGCCATGCTCATCCACGATTCGAAAGCTGACCGAACTTGTTGCAAGCGGGCAAGCTAGTACCTCGACGGTGGTTGTCATCCTTGATTATTCCGTGCAGTTTGGATAAGCGGTGCATTCTTGGTTGCCGCGTTTGAACGATCTGAAAATAGGAGGATCTTGGCATTGCTGCCATCCCTCTTTGGGTAAACAAGGTTTCCACCCGTTGGAGAATTTTACCCAAGTGTTATCCCGGTAGGGCTCCTCCTCTAAGTCTAGGATAAAGCTGAGTTTAACTACTTTTCCTGCCAACGCCTTGGTCGTTATTTCCGCTCCAGCGCCGTTGCAGCTTAGCAATTTGCTTATTTGATCTTTTCGAGCTTTCGCTTTGCTGATCTGAAACAGCCATGAGCATTTGACTGCTTTAGACAGCGTTCCGTCGGGTTGAAATGCCGGAGCATTAGTTGATAGTTTCTCCACAACCATCAAGCCACCATTATCATAAGTTTCCTGCCAGTCCTGCTTCCCATATCTGGCGTGTATAAACAATCCGACCCTGACCAATCGCAGCTCACAAAGTCCGTCGCGATAACTAACTGGAATCTCGAACTCATACCCATGCGGCACCTTTTCGTAATCTCTTTTGAAACCCTTCACATGGCCGCGGTCACTGCATCCCTCGGACCCGCCGTAATGCGCTTGGGCTTTCAGTGCGAAGTCAGCCGGAAGCTCACCTTTCAAAGTAAAGGTTTCGGCGCCGACAGAGCCGAGCGTGCTGCAGCCGCTGAGCAGAAGGCCGAACAGTGCAGACCATGCGTGAATGGGCCGGAAGCGGCTTCGAGAAAAGGTGTGAGACATCATCTGATCAACCCTGTGCTGAATGGCTTGAAGTCAGCACTGAGCTGACTCTTGAATAGTGGGCTTCTGGTGTTTCCTTTTCAGCCGGCAGCCAGGCTGGATGGTCCGCCAGTGCGGGGTCGAGCTGGTAGCGCAGCAGGAAGTGCAGTTGCGGCTCGCTGTGCCAGTGCCATTCCTTCACTTTGTCGAGTTGACGGTCCAGCCATTCGCTCAGCACTCGAGTCTCTGCGAGCTTGGTGGTCGCATGTGTGTGGTTCTCCCATAGCCACAACTCGAGATTGTGGTGTGCCACAGCGTGCCTTACGTGCTCGGGTTCTGGGATAGACAACCACGGTTTTTCGAAGGGTTCGGGATACTCGCCTGGTTGCTCGTTATCGAACCATTGCCAGTCGTGATCATCCCAGCAGAGCGCGCTTGTCAGCGGACCAAGCAGCAGAGGGCGTTGAGAGGCGTCCAGTTCGGCGAGGTGACGCGCGACTATTCGGTTGTCCTGGAACCGATAGAGCGACCGTTGCCCCTGCTCGTCAGCGAAGATGCGTGATTGCCAGTGCTGCGTGAGCGCCGCCATGTCGGCGTGCTCGACGCTGGCTAGCCAGCCCCAGTTCTGCTCCGGTGCGTCGGTGAGCGACGCTAGCTGCGTGAGGTTCAGCTCGTTCAGCATGATCAGCCAGGGGCCCACGCTGGCCATCTCGGCGACCTCGGTGCCCTGATAGAGATTGGCGTAGCTGTGTACCAGGTCTGCTGAGAACAAGCCTGGCAGCGGATCGGGTTCTGCCAGGCTATCGATAACGAGCAGCAACCGTCGGTTCTGGGCTTGTTGCTCGCTGAGCCAGTGTTCAACCATCTCGCTCATCGACCTGCTCCAATTTCACACATACCCGCGCGGCACGCTTCGCATATTGGGCAGCGACTGGCGCCGATCTGACGAGCTTTGCGCGCCAGCTGCAGCTGGGTATTGGCCAGCGCGAGCCTGGGCGTGGCGCCAGCTTTGTCCTGATCCGCGGCCCAGGGAATCTGCGGAGCAAGAATACTTACGCCAGTGCCTTTGCCGGGCGAGCCACCCGAATTCATCTTGATGGTCGCGCCGTTCAACGTGACGCCGCTGGGGTCTAGTTTGAGGAAGCTGCCGCCGCCTGTGGCGGTGAGTTCCATGCCGGCGTCGATTACGACTTTGCTTCCGGCGTAGTAGTGGATCTCGTCTCCCGCCTCTACGAACTGCCCGGTGCCGATCTTCACGTGTTGGGTGTTGCCCACGGTAAGGTGGTCATTTGAGCGGATTTCCGTCTTACGATCGGCATGGGTGGTGCGGTGTTCTTCGGCTTTGAATTCGCTGTAGCTACTGGCCTCGACGGTGTCGTGGCGTTCGTGCCCGACGCGGATCTTCTGGTCGTGCTCGATGTTTTCGTCCCAGTCGCGCTGGGCGTGAACGTAGATTTGCTCTGCACCTTTGCGGTCTTCGATGCGTAATTCGTTGTAGCCACCACCGCCGGGCGAGCTCAGGGTCTTGAAGACGGTACGGGTCTTGTTAGCCGGCAGGTCGTAAGGGACTACATGTTCCTTGTGGTATAGGCAGCCTGTGACCAGAGGCTGGTCGGGGTCGCCTTCGAGGAATGTCACCAGCACCTCCATGCCTACCCGCGGGATGGCGATGCTGCCGTAGCGGTCGCCGGCCCAGCTTGAGGAAACGCGCAGCCAACAACTGGTTTTGTCGTCGGCCTGGCCTTCGCGATCCCAGTGGAACTGGACTTTCACACGACCGTATTCGTCGCAGTGGATTTCTTCACCGGCAGGGCCAGTGACCACAGCGGTCTGGCTACCGAGCACATTTGGCTTGGGGTGCTTCAGGGCTGGCCGATAGAGAATGTCCCAGGGCGTGGCGGTGAACAGGTTGCGGTAACCCTGGGTGAAACCGTCCCGTGGCAGGCTGTCGCTCGTTACCGACTCCTCCAATACTTGCGGCTGTTTGCCTTCGTGGAGGATTTCGTTGAGCAGCCAGAGTTGGTTCCAGTCACCGCGCGGGTGCTCGCTCATGGCGAGGAAGTGGCCAGTGATCAGCAGCGGTTGGTCGCTCTCGCCCTCAGCCAGCTCATAGTCGCTGCGGTGGCGTTCCAGAGCGCGTTGCGACAGGTGCTTGCCTCGGGTTCGCTCGGTGAAGCGACCGGGATAGTCGTAATCTTCCAGGTCCGGTTGGAATTCGCTCTGGAAGGCACCTTCCATAATCAGGCGCGGTTTCTCAAAGTCGTAGTCGCGCCGGGTGACACGGCTGGTGCGGGTCTCGGCCCGCAGACCGAAGCGCTTGATCACCGGCTGGTCGGCGACCAAGCCGGAATCCTGCTGATACGCCACTGGCGCGAGCTTGGGAAAGCTCGTCTGGTCGTCACCAAACACCAGCACATGGCCCTCAGCGCTGTGCTGGAAGTGGTAGTGAATGCCTTCTTCCTCGCACAGACGCTGAATGAAGTGCAGATCGGTCTCGTCGTACTGCACACAATAGTCGCGCTCGGGGTACACCGAACTGAGCCCGAAGCGAAAGGCGTTGGCCTGAATGCCGTGCTCTTCGAGCACCTGGGCGATGATCTTCTCCACCGTGAGGTGCTGGAAGATGCGCTGGTTGATGCGGTGTGCGAGATAGGCCAACTGCGGGCGCAGGGTGACGTGATAGCGCGTCAGACGCTTGCCGGAGTCGCCCTGGGCAACGCGGTAGATCAGACCATGAATGCCGTTACCGGCTGGTGAAAGTGCCAGGAAAGCTGCCTGATGCAGCAGGCTTTCCAGGCCCAGATCTGGGCGCTCGCTGACCAGCTCCAGCTCGAAAGCGAACGGCTGCGATAGCGCTTCTCGGCCTTTGAATTCGAGAATCTGGAGGTCGTGCTCGATGCCTTCTATGGCGAGGCTGAAATGGGTGTCATTGGCCGGGTTGAACATCTGGGGATCCTTGTTCGGTGGGGCTTCCGTGGAGTCTTGATGGCAGGGTAGCGAGGCTACCGATTACCGGCCGGGGGAACTGCGATGTTGATCAAGTCAATGGGTAGCAGCACCGTATCGATTGCCGCGTCGAGCGGTACCGAAAGAAGAGTTCCTGGAACGCAGACGACTGCCAAGTAGCAGAAGATGGTTGCGACATATTCCGGGTTGTAAGGCTCGCCCGCGCCGGTTAGGCCAAGAAATGCAGCGTCCTGTTGGAGTCCTGGATAGAGATCTCCCTGACTGTTTGATCGACCTATGAGTGTGCCGCACCCTGTCAAGGGCATCAGAATGCCAGCCAGGGCAGCGGCAATCAGGTAACTCCGAAAACTCATGCTCATCTCCTTGAGCTCAAAGTCTGCTGGCGTTAACACCCAGGCGTTCCATGCGATAGAGCAGGGTGCGGCGCGGCAGCCCTAGCTCTCGCGCGGCTTGACTCTGGTTGCCGCCGTTCTTGCGCAAGCAATCAATCAGCAGGTTGCGTTCGACCCGTTCGAGCCGCGCGCGCAAATCCAAGGTGCTATCCAGGTCGTTGTCCACGGTGCGCAGGCTGAAATGTTCCGGTAATAATTCGCCACCGTCGCATAGGAGTACGGCGCGTTCGACCAGCCCCTTGAGCTCACGCACGTTGCCGGGAAACGCATAATCGGCCAGTTGCTCAAGCGCCGCGTCCGACCAGCGCACGGTATCGCGCTGCAGAAAACCGCAGGCTTTGTCGGCGAAGTGACGGGCTAGACGAAGGACGTCCTGATGACGGTCCCGAAGCGGCGGCAATTCGATCGGGAAGATGGACATGCGGTAGTACAGGTCTTCACGAAAGCGCCCCTCCTCGACTCGCTTGTGCAGGTTCTGATGAGTTGCGGCGACGATTCGGACGTCAACTTTATGGGTGCGCGTGCTGCCAAGCGGTCGGACCTCGCCTTCCTGCAGGACGCGCAGCAGCTTGGCTTGTAGGGTCAGCGGCATGTCGCCGATTTCGTCGAGGAACAAAGTGCCGCCGTCGGCAGCGTCGAACAAGCCCTCATGATCGCGCTCGGCGCCAGTGAAGGCGCCTTTTCGATAGCCGAACAGCTCACTTTCGAGCAAATGTTCGGGCAGGGCCGCACAGTTCTGCACGATGAAGGCTTGGCTGCGCCGCGAGCCGCACTCGTGAATCGCCCGAGCCACGAGTTCCTTACCGGTACCTGTTTCGCCCGTCAGCAGAACACTGACCGGGTTGTGCAGGACTTTGCCTATCAGCCCGTAAACCGCCCGCATGCGCGGGCTCTCACCAATAAGCCCGTACCCACTGGCACAAGGGCGCGGAGGGGTTATCTCTTCAGGTGCAGGTTGCGCTGCGCCGCGCAGTCTATGTAGCAGATGAGCCTGGCCGAGGGCGAAACGGCCAAGATTGGTCAAGGTTGCGGCTGCGATGGCGAGGTCTTGGTTAGCGGTACTGGCAGCCACCATCAGCCCGATGACATGACCTTCGGCGTTTTCCAACGGCAGGCAGAGCAGGCTGCGCCAAGGGCGCGACGATTCAGGGAGAAAGCCGGTTTCATGCAGGTTGGCGTCCAGCGGGACAATGCTCAACTGGTGATTCTGGCTGAGACAGTACTGCAGCAGTTGTTCGTCCCGGTAGTCGCTGGGCAGGCTCGCGGTCTCTTGCCGCCGCGAGCCTTCGAACCATTCTGCCGACAGGGTCAGACGTGTGTGGGTTGCGTCTAGCAAGTAGAGCTGAGCGAGCGGGCAGCTAGCCAGCTGCGCCGCGATTTCTACCAGTCCGTTCAACCAGCCGCTTGTATCGGGCGTCCAGGCCAGCTCGGCTAAGCGATCCAGTAGCGCACTGGCAGGCGTGGATTGCCCAGTGAGCATTGGCGGGACCTTAAGCGAACTCACAGACCACCGTCCCGTTGCCGTCGAGGGTTGCATGCACACGTTGCAATGCTTGGCCACTTGCCATGGCGTCGAGCAGCCGATCAACGACCAGTGGCTGCAAATGCTGATCGATCAAATGATCGATCAGGCGCGCACCGCTGTCGCTGTGAGTGCAGCGCTCAGCCAGGTTCTCGACCAGCGCCTCGCAGTGGCTGAACTGCAGTTGGCGACGCGAGAGCCGCTCGCCAAACCTCGACAGCTTGAGCGCGACCAGTTCGTTTAGCACTTCGCCGTGGATCGGGTAGTAGGGCACCACGCGCATGCGGGCAAGCAGGGCCGGTTTGAAATGCTGGGTCAGTGCAGGTCGAATCGCCAGCTCCAGGTCTTCCGTCTCTGGTCGCTGGCCGCCTTGGCAAAGATCGGCGATACGATCACTGGCGAGGTTGCTGGTCATCAGGATTAGGGTGTTTCGGAAGTTGATCTCCCGTCCTTCACCGTCGTTGGCCACGCCCTTGTCGAAGATCTGGTAGAAGACGTTCATTACGTCCGGATCGGCTTTCTCGACTTCATCAAGCAGCACGACCGAGTACGGCTTCTGGCGAACGGCCTCGGTGAGCATGCCGCCTTCGCCGTAACCTACATAACCCGGCGGCGCCCCGATCAGGCGGGATACGGTGTGTTTTTCCTGAAACTCGGACATGTTGATTGTGGTGAGGAAACGCTCGCCGCCATAGAGCAGGTCGGCCAACGCGAGTGCGGTTTCGGTCTTGCCTACGCCGCTTGGGCCTACCAGCAGAAAGACGCCGACCGGCGCATCGGGCTTATTCAGTCCCGCAGCCGTGGCACGCATGGAGCGGTCCAGTGCTTCGATAGCTTGTTCCTGGCCGCGGACACGTTGGCGCAGATCAGCAGCAAAGCTGAGCACCTTGCTGTTGTGCTCGCGCGCCAGCTGGGAGAGCGGTACGCCGGTCCAGTGGCTGATAACTTCAGCCACTAGGCGAGGGCAGACCTCGAAACTCACCAGCCGCTCGGCGGCTTGGGCACTGGCAAGCTCTACCTGAAGGTCCCTTAGCTCGGCTTCGAGTTGTTCAAGATCAGGACGGGTTTCGTCATCGGATACGCGCTCGGGCGATGTTCGAGCAGTCGCGCATTGCTTGCGCAGATCCAATAGCCTCTCGGCCAGCGCACGCTGAGCGGACCAGCGGGTTTCCAGCTGCTCAAGTTCTGCGCGGGCTGCCGCCAGTCGCGTTTCCAGGCCGTCGAGGATGTCGGTGTCAATGTGCAAGCCTGCATCGAGGTCACGGTGCAGCGCGAATCCCTGGCGTTCGCCCTCCGCGATCTCGCCGCGCAAGCGCTCCAAAGCTTCAGGTGCGGCCGCTAGGCTGATTCTTACCCGGGCGCATGCGGTGTCTAGAACATCCACGGCCTTGTCGGGTAATTGGCGGCCGGCCAGGTAGCGGGCCGATAGTTCGGCTGCGGCCACGACGGCGTCGTCGCGCAGGTAAATGCCGTGGCTCTTTTCATACACCGGTGCAAGGCCGCGCAGGATGGTCACTGCTTCGTCTACGGTGGGCTCGTGAAGCTGAACCGGCTGGAAGCGGCGTGCGAGGGCCGGGTCCTTCTCGAAATACTTCTTGTATTCGCTCCAGGTGGTAGCCGCGATGGTGCGCAACTCGCCTCGGGCCAATGCCGGCTTGAGCAAGTTGGCGGCATCGCCACTGCCAGCCTGGCCGCCAGCGCCGATCAGGGTGTGGGCTTCGTCGATGAACAGGATGATCGGCTTTGGCGAGGCTTTGACCTCGTCGATAACGCCTTGCAGCCGCCGTTCGAATTCGCCTTTCACGCTCGCGCCTGCCTGCAGCAAACCAAGGTCCAGGCACAGTAGTTCGACGCCCTTTAGCGCGTCAGGCACTTCACCATTGGCAATGCGCAGCGCCAGCCCTTCGACGATGGCAGTTTTACCGACGCCTGCTTCGCCGACCACGATCGGGTTGCTCTTGCGACGGCGCGCAAGGATGTCGATCATCTGGCGGATCGCCGCGTCGCGGCACAGCACCGGGTCAAGCTTGCCGTCGCGAGCTTGCTGGGTGAAATTGTGAGTGAATCGTGACAGGTTGGATTCGCCCGCTGGCGCGGACTTACCGGCGGCCGGCTGTGGTTGCTGAGCCAATGCGAACTCGCGCAGCCGTTCGGCGTTCAGGCGCGACAGTAGCGGTTGGTAGTGGCTGCCGGCATAACGCATCGGGTTGCGCAGCAGTGCCAGGATTAGCGCGGCTTGGTCGATCTGGCTCTGGCCGAGTTCAAGGTTCCCGACCAAAAGAGCGTCCTGCAGCCACTGCACCAGTTCTGCCGAAAACACCGGATTGCGCGATTCACTGTGTTCGCCACGCGGTAGCAACGCTTGGGAGAGCGCGCCCGCGTCGACATCGGCGTCCTGCAGCGCGCGCGTCAGCAAACCTTCGGGTCGCTCCAACAATCCGAGCAGCAGGTCTTCGACGATGATTTTGCTGCCGCCACGCACCACACAGCGCTCGGCTGCAGTTTCGAGATCGCGCTTGGTCTCGGCGTCGAGTGCCTGAACCAGTTGTTGAAGGTCTACGTTAATCATTTCATCGTCCTTAATGAGTCTGGCTGCCCAGGGTGACCATGCCGTCGGCGCATTCGCTGCCAAGCCAGCTGGTCCAGCCAAGGCGACAGGGGTTTTCGGCGCCGATGCGCATTTCGCGGATTTCGTCGCGGCGCAGTTCCAGGCGTATGTCGTAGTCGAGGGGGTCTCGCAGGGTGAAGCGAACCAGAGCACAGAGCGGCTGGTAGCCGCTGCCTACAGGCAGGAATTCGTGGAAGCGGTCCCAGCTGAGCTGACGAATGTGGATGCGGAATTTGCCTCCGCGATCGCGTACCCGCTCACCGAGCACCAGGCTCTCGCCGAGCTGACTGTTGGCGAGCCCCAGGCGATTCTGTTGCTCGGCAAGTATTTCGACCTGACGCTCCAGACACTGCTCGATGCGCAGGTCGGCATGCTTGAAGTAGTAGCGCAGCACCGACTCGATCAACGCGGCCGAATGCGCCCGCAGGCTGAGAAGACCCAAATAGGGCAGCAGGCGCTTCCAATTGAGCTCGGAGGCGGCCCGGATCTGTTCACCGCCCAGTCCGATCAGGGCAAACAGCTGTTCGGACAGTGGATCGCGCGCGCCGCTGGTAAAGCGCGCGCGGTAGCGGTACTTCTGCCAGATCGGCAGCATCAAACGCTGCAAGCGGTTGTTGAACAGGTCGAGGAAGTCTCGTGTCGGGTTTCCTTCGGTGCTGTCGCCGAGGGCCTGCTCACCATAGAACGCTGGCAGTGGCGATCCGGCACCCAACAAGCTGACCAGATTTATGCGCAGGCGTGCACGTAGCTCGCCGCGCTCTTGAAAAAACTCAACGCGATCGACGTCACTGCCGGGAAACCCCAGGCTCGGGTTGGCCTGGAACTCAAGGTGCTCGTAGAGCGCCTCTTCGTCCAGATCGGGATGTGCTGCCTTCAGACGGTCCATCACCAGTAGCACACCCTGGAACAGGCTGTACTCGCGGATGCCCCGGCTGATCCGGTTTAGAGCAGGGGTTGCTGCCCCATGCGCGGCGTCCATTGGTACACCTCTCCTTGTGTGCTCCTGACGCGCAGCTCGTGATACGAGTTGAGGCTGGCGTACAGCGCAAAGAATTCATTAAGTATCGAAGCGAAAAGGAACAGATCGCCTTCGCCCAGATAGCCCTCTGGGTCCATCACCAGTTCGGTGCGCACGCCACGAACTGGCAGGCCACGGTGCAGCCGATCGACGTGTTGATGGCCGATCTGCTTGAGCCCACCGAGCAGGCGTCTGCTGACCTTTTCGGCGTGCTGGTCGTAGTAGCGCGGTAGGTCATAGGTTTCGAGGATGACTTTGAGCGCCTCGACGTTGGCCAGCGACAGGTAGTTGAGCGACATATTGCTGATCAGCTTCCAGAGAAAGTCGCGGTGCAATGGCGGCGCGTAGCTGGGGGTGACTGGGCTGATGTTGCGAAAGGTCAGGAACTCCGGCGTGTCTTCGCTGGGCAGGCAGATGTCACCCAGACGAAGTTGGCGCGGCAGGTTCTGGTTGGTGCAAGTAAGCTCGATGGACAGCGTCTCGTGTTGGTCGAGATTGCGCAGGCCGAAGCTAAGGTATGTCTCCAGCCCATCGCCTAGCATTGACGGCTGCTGGCGCACGCTGTAATGCGGTCGCGCCACGGGGACGTCGAAACTCGGGTCGTGCTCGAAGGACTCAAATGGCACGTATTCTTCATATCCCATGCCGCCTGGCTTCCAGCCGGTGACGCGGTCGACCGAAAATACACCGCAGTGGCTGCTATCCAGTTCCGATGGAAGCAACAGATACTGGTCCTGCTTACCGTCCAGGCGAATCGGGATGGCGTCGTGCTCAAACAGGTTCACCACTGGCGTGCAATACAGACGCACGTTTTCCAGTGTCGGGCGGATTCGCTGCACGCCGGCCTTGTGAATGTCGAAGCGCAGTTCGAAGCCCCGGGCCTGTTCCAGCACTTCTTGCGGCAGACGCCTTACTGCATCGAGGCCCAGCAGGTCGATGAATAGAAACTTCTCCTGAAAGGCGAAGTATTCCTGCAGGTAGCGATAACCGCGGAAGGTGTTAAGCGGGTAGGGGATCAGCGCCTGATCTTCGGTAAATCCCACCGGTTGCAACTTCGTCGGATCGATACGGAGCGCGGGCAGGTCAACACCGAAACCGTCGGTGAAGGGTTTGCCCTTCGCATCCAGCGCGACCAGCTGCACGCCAGCTACATTGCGCAGCAGGCTCAGGTAGAGCATTTGGCTGATGTAGCGCTCGCCAGCAAGATGAAGGCGCAGCTGCTTGAGGTTCAACTCGCCGAGATGACCGTCGGCCGTCATCTGCAGGCGAAGACTGAGCAGTGCGCCGCCGCCCTTGACCGAATAATCCAACCCGTCGAGCGCCAACGGCAACACTTCGGTGGCGTAAGCGGTGCGGAAACGGCAGGTTACACCCTGGATCGGCTTGGACTCGACTGGCGTATTGCGCGGCACTATGAGTGCCGGCCCTGGGCGTTTGACTGGGTCGAACTGCAACATGCTGAACGCCGGTAGAGGGCGCATGTAGTTTGGCCACAGCAGATGCATCAGCGAGTGGGTCAGCTCCGGTAGCTCGTCGTCGAGCTTCTGCCGCAGCCGGCCCGTGAGAAAGGCAAAGCCTTCTAGCAGCCGCTCGACGTCCGGGTCACGCCCCGCTTGTCCCAGAAACGGCGCCAGCGCCGGGCTGCGCTCGGAGAATCGCTTGCCGAGTTGGCGCAGGGCGGTGAGTTCGCTCTGATAGTAGTGGTTGAAAGACATCAGCCGGCCATCCCTGTAAGACGCATGGTCAACCGCCAATCACAATGGTGCCGGATCCGGCGATCACCGGATTGCCGTGATCACCCGTCGTACCTACCGTAGTAGCCGGCTTGCCGTTAATCAGCACTGTTGGGATGACTGCACTGGCCAGCACGCTGCCGCAGGACGTCGGGTCGCCCATACGGGCGGCAGGCATGCCGTCGAATAGCACGTCAGGAGAGCCGGCTGCGATCGGGTTGGTTCCGTGGCCCTTTTTCGGGCAATCTGTGGGGTCGCCCAGGCGGGCTGCGGGTTTACCAGACATCAGGCTCTCCTTAGTGGACTTTCACTTGTCCGCTGCCATCCAGGCTGGCGGAGAAACTCACGTGACGCTTGAATCCGTCGATTTCCAGCATGCCTTCGATGGCGAAAGACAGGCTCAGTGGATCGTGGTCGCGGGGCAGGGATATCACCCGGACCTGGCTCAAGCGCGGTTCGTACGCTTCGATGAAGCGTTCGATGGCGATGCGCGCCTGTTGCAACGAGTCGTGCAACGACAGGCGCATATCGTTCAAATCGGGCAACCCGTAGTCGGGCAACGTTTGCACGCTGCCCGCTCGGGTGCTGAGCATTTTGGCCAGATGGGCAGCCACCGAAGCCATTGCCGCGACTTCGCGACTCCAGCCGGCGCGCTTGTCGGCGTCACCGCCGAGGCGTTCGAAAAGGCTACCGTAGGCCATGGATGCTTATTCCTTGTCCAGCTTGCCAACCAGCGACAGGGTGAAATCGGCACCCATGTACTTGAAGTGCGGGCGCACGTTCAGGCTGACGCGGTACCAGCCCGGCTCACCGTCGACATCACTGACGACGACTTGCGCGGCCCGCAGCGGACGACGGCTACGGACTTCGGAGCTTGGGTTCTCCTGGTCGGCCACGTACTGGCGGATCCACTTGTTCAGTTCCAGCTCCAGGTCGGTGCGCTCTTTCCAGGCGCCGATCTGCTCGCGCTGCAGCACTTTGAGGTAGTGCGCCAAGCGGTTAACGATGAACAGGTAAGGTAGCTGGGTGCCGAGCTTGTAGTTGAGCTCAGCGTTCTTGCCTTCTTCGCTGTTGCCGAAGAACTTCGGCTTCTGCGTGGAGTTAGCCGAGAAGAACGCAGCGTTATCACTGCCCTTGCGCATGGTCAGGGCGATGAAGCCTTCATCGGCCAATTCGTATTCACGACGGTCGGAGACGAGGACTTCGGTTGGGATCTTGGTTTCGATCTCGCCCATGCTTTCAAAATGGTGCAGGGGAAGGTCCTCGACCGCGCCGCCGCTCTGTGGGCCGATGATGTTCGGGCACCAGCGGAACTTGGCGAAGCTGTCGGTCAGACGGCTAGCAAAAGTGTAGGCGGTGTTGCCCCACAGGTAATGCTCGTGGCTGTTGGCCACGTTTTCCTTGTAAACAAAGGATTTGACCGGGTTGTCTTCTGGATCGTAGGGGTTGCGCAGCAGGAAGCGTGGAACTGTCAGGCCGACGTAGCGGGCGTCTTCCTGCTCGCGGAAGCTCTGCCATTTGGCGAACTGCGGGCCTTCGAAGTGATCCTTCAGGTCCTTGAGATCCGGCAGACCCGTGAAGCTTTCCAGGCCGAAGAACTTCGGGCCGGCCGCGGCGATGAAAGGCGCATGAGACATGCTGGCAACCGACGCGACGTACTGCATGGTCTTGATGTCAGGTGCGCTCGGATCAAAGAAGTAGTTGGCGATAAGCGCGCCGACCGGCTGGCCACCAAACTGGCCGTACTCAGCAGTGTAGATGTGCTTGTACAGGCCGGATTGAACGACTTCCGGGCTGTCTTCGAAATCGTCGAGCAGGTCCTGCTTGGACGCGTTGAGAACCTCGAGTTTGATGTTCTCGCGGAAGTTGGTGCGATCGACCAGCAGCTTGAGGCCACGCCAGGAGGATTCCAGCGCCTGGAATTGCTGGTGGTGGAGAATCTCGTCCATCTGACGGCTGAGTTTGGCGTCGATTTCCGCGATCA
This sequence comes from Stutzerimonas tianxiuensis, assembly GCF_053470365.1. Taxonomy (NCBI): domain Bacteria; kingdom Pseudomonadati; phylum Pseudomonadota; class Gammaproteobacteria; order Pseudomonadales; family Pseudomonadaceae; genus Stutzerimonas; species Stutzerimonas tianxiuensis. The sequence goes on from NZ_JBPVWS010000022.1 coordinate 65,403, forward strand.
TGCGATCGACCATGGCCTTTTTGACTGGCTCGTGTTCGTTCTGTGGCTTGAGCAGTTCTTCGATGAAGGCCGACACGCCGCGCTTGGCGATGTCATAAGCCTCGTCATCGGGGGTCAGTTTGGTTTCGGCGATGATGCGGTCGAGGATGCCTAGCTCGGCTAGGTTTTTGCCGCTTTCGACGGCTGCTGCATTGGTGCTCATTGTGTTGGCTTTCCTTGTCGGGAGATTCAGGCGTCCAGTTGTTCTTTCGCGGCGAGGCCCAGCTCACCGAGTACGCGGTCGCGCGAGACGTCATCGGCCAGCACGCTTTCGATCGCTTTGCGGAAGGCCGGGGCGTTACCCAGCGGGCCTTTGAGTGCGACCAGCGCGTCGCGCAGTTCCATCAGCTTCTTCAGTTCCGGAACCTGCTCGACCAGGTTGGCCGGGTTGAAGTCCTTCATCGAGTTGATGTTCAGCTGCACGGCCAGCTCTTCGTCGGTGGGCTCATCCTGCAGGCGGTTTGGCACCGAGAAGGTGAGGTTCAGTTCCTGCTTGGCCAAGACTTCGTCGAAGCTGTTCTTGTCGATGGCGATCGGCTTGCGGTCTTCGATCTTGCGATCGTCAGGGCGCTGAGTGAAGTCGCCGAGCACCATCAATTTCAGTGGGAGCTCCAGCTCTTCCTGAGCGCCGCCGGTCGAGGGCTTAAAGGTGACATTGATGCGTTCTTTTGGGGCTACCGAGCCTTCTTTGGCCATGGGTCTTCTCCTTTGCGTTTACGGCCCGGGGGCCTAGTCGAGTACCACTTCGAGATCGAGGTGGCACAGCCTGCGGTAAATCTCATCCTTGCTTTCACGCGCGGCGTGGTTCTGCGGCAGCAGCTCGCAGCAGCTATGCAACAGACGCAGCACCTCGAGGGCGAGATCGGGTTCCCAGTCGCCGAGGCATGTGGCCTGCAGCGTCTGATCGAGCGATTCGAGCTGGGTTTTGGCAAGGTCATATTTTTTGGCCTGAAAGCACAGGCGGGCCAACGTCAGTTGCCAGAAGAAACGCTCACGCCCACCTCGTGCCTGGTTAAGCCCGAGCTTGAGCTTTTGTACGGCACTCTTGAGGCCGTCTTTACGCAGGTGTGGCAGAACGTCTTGAAGCGCTTCTTCCCAGGCGGGCGTCGTACCGCTCTGGTTGCTGATCGATTCGCTCGGTGCCTGTGACGGTTGTACGTGCGGCATCACCCGAGCGCTGATCCAAGCGCGGGTTTCGGCATCTGCGAAAGGGACGCCATCATGAAAGCGCAGCTCGTCGAGGCCCGGCATGCGTTGCAGGAACAGCGCGAGCTGGATTTCAACCTCCCGCATCGCCTGTTCTGCGTCGAGCTCGTTCAAGCATTCCCAGGCCAGGCGTTGACCGTCGAGCCAGAAAGGGGCCCGCGCTATGCTCGTCTCCAGATCTGCTAGCAGATCAGCATAGAGCCCTTGTGCGAAGCGCTCGCGATAGCTGGCAAGCTTGTCTGCCGGGACGCCGCGTAGGGCAGTAATCTGCTCGGCGTTACGCTCCGGCAGGATGTCGATCGGCAGCCATAGCAGCGTCCGCGCCAGACGAAGCGGCTTCAGGTCGGTAGCTTTCTGCTTAAGCCACCAGCTGCACAATGGGCGGGCCTGATCTTGCAGGCTACGCAGGCTTTTGTGCGCGTCCTTTTCATGCTCGACTGGTGCAGTTGAATTAAAGACTTGAGCAGCGGCTTGTTTGACCTGGGCTATGGCTGCGCCGACTGGCCCCGGGTGCGGATGGGCATTGCCGGCACGCTTAACCATTTCGTCGAGGCGTCGGCAGAGAGGCAGAAGCAAAGGGGCCTGCGTGCCTAGATGGCTAGCAAGGCAGTTCTCAAGGTTTCGTAGTTCAATTGCAACCTGCTCGAACAACGAAAGCTGCTCGCCCATCGGAACATGATCTGCCAGCACCTGCTCCAGGCGTGGCACCAGCCAGCTGATGGCTGCTGCTCGAGTCCGTGGTTTAAGAGGATGGATTTCGTTCCAGTGATCTCGGCACAGGCGGCCGACCATGGCGAGACCGGCATGGAGCCCAACGAACGAATCCTGCTGATACAGGCTCCAGGTGAGCCAACACGCTAGTTTTAGGTCTTTAGTGCTTGTCGCTAAGAGATGTTCGCTGCCATTACGAATGACTTCCCAATCAACAGCCCCTGCGACGTGAACAGAGGAAGCTTTGCCTAGCTCTTGCTCAAGTATTTCGTACTCGGGCGTGTAGCGAGCGTCTTCGCCTGCGAAAGAGACTGCTGATATGGGAGAGTTGGCTAGCTCAAGATAACGAGCTGCCAGCTGGGTAGAGAACGTCATTCCATGACTCAATTGGTTCCAACAGGCAGTCAGGCTGCAGTGCTGGGCGCTTCATGCGCGGTAATTACTGCGTATATGTACGCCTTGAGGTGCGCATCCTAGGCGTGGCCTCTCGCGGTGACTGTGAAGTGGTTTCCAACTAGCGGTGTACTAGCCTCTCTGTGCTCTATCGGAGGTCCAATTTGAGCAGCAGTTAACTTCTTAGCAGGTTTTTGCGATGAACCTTAACCGCTGGCGGCGGTCCGTCTGGCGTCTGCTGGTATTGACTGTGCTGCGTGTTGTTCGCCTCTATATATGAGGACATTACATATGAGCTACATCAGGCATTCGTCTGTGATGGAAAACCTCAAAACAACCGTTGACGTGAGAATCTGAGTGCCTATAATGCGCACCTTCTCCGGCGCAGGCCTTTGGCGAAACCTCTTGTAAATCA